>DATIMO010000344.1:0-5398 GCA_035475215.1 Acetobacteraceae bacterium
CGGGTAATTCGTCGCACACCCGGCATTGGTCTGGTCGGACGAGCCGGAATAGGTAACCGTGTTCGCCACCACCACCAGGCAGGCCTTGCTGTCTGAATTTCCCGTCAATGTGACCTGACCGTTCGGCGCATAGATCGCGCCCGCCAGTGTCGAGCTGGCGGTTCTGGCGATTTTCACGCTGGCGCTGGTGGTACCGAACAGCAGTCCGGCAGTCGGTCCGCTGGTCGGTGCAGAGAGATTGACGGTTGCGTTGCCGCTGATCGTCGTGCTCAACCGGGCCGCCAGCACCGGCGGCATGACCCGCCGTCAGGTCGAGGATGCCATCGGCCTGCGCGTCGATGCGATCATCCCCAACCTGCCGCGCCAGATCAGCAACGCCGCCACCCTGGGCGAGCCCGCGGTGACCCGTCATGTCGGATTCCGCAGCGCGATCGCCGAGCTGGCCCGGCAGGCAGCGCCGATGCGCCTGCTGGAAGGCAGTCCGCCCCCGGCGAGACCGACACTATTGCGCTTTGCGTTCTGGCGACGGCAGCGGGAGCCGACGACATGACGCTCGCCGGGTCGCCATCCTCGTTCGGCCGCCGTCGTCCAGAGGGCGCGTGGCCAGCGGCGACGATGAAGGCGGATCCCGCAGTACCGCCTGCACCGCCTGAGGCAATCGAAGAACTCCGTCTGCAATGCATGTCCCGGTTGGAGCCTTCAAATGTCGCCGCCATCCCGCCCGATCGGCTGCCCGCCGAGGTAGAACGGCTGCTCGCCGAGATCGCCACCGAACGCCGAGTCCAGCTCAACTTGCGTGAACAGCGTGGGCTCGCCGCCGAGCTGGTGCACGACATGCTCGGCCTCGGCCCGTTGGAGCCGCTGCTCGAAGACGACAGTATCGCCGATATCATGGTGAACGGCCCCGAGCGGGTGTTCGTCGAACGTGCCGGCAAGGTAACGTTGTCCGGCGTTCGATTTCGCGACAACCACCATCTGACCGGCATCTGCCAGCGCATTGCCGCTGCGGTCGGCCGTCGCGTCGATGAAGCCAGCCCGATGGTCGATGCGCGGCTCAAGGACGGCTCGCGCGTCAATATCGTGCTGCCGCCGCTGGCGCTCGATGGCCCGTCCATCTCGATCCGCAAATTCGGCAAGAAGACGATCGATTTTGCACGCCTGCTGCAGTTCGGTGCGATGACGGAGCCGGTCGCGGAAATATTGCAGATCACCGCGCGCACACGGCTGAACACCGTCATTTCAGGCGGCACAGGCTCGGGCAAGACCACGCTGCTCAACGCCATGTCGCGGCTGATCGAACCGGGCGAGCGAATCATCACGGTGGAGGACGCCGCCGAACTTCAGCTTCAACAGCCGCATGTTGTCCGGCTGGAAACCAGGCCGCCATCGCTGGAAGGCAAGGGCGAGGTGACCCAGCGCGACCTGGTGCGCAACGCGCTTCGCATGCGTCCGGACCGCATCATCATCGGCGAGGTCCGCGGACCCGAAGCCTTCGACATGCTGCAGGCGATGAACACCGGGCACGACGGCAGCATGTCCACCATTCACGCCAACAACACGCGCGAGGCGCTGACCCGCATCGAGAACATGGTGCAGATGGGCAACATGGGACTGCCCGCCGCCGCCATCCGCCAGCAGATCACCGGCGCCATCGACGTGATCGTGCAGGTGGAACGTCAGCGCGACGGCGGCCGGCGCGTGACGCAGGTCAGTGAAATCTGCGGCATGGAAGGCGACGTAGTGATCATCAACGACATCTTCCGGCTGGAGATCGAGGGCGAGCGGCCGGACGGCCGCCTGCACGGCCGCTACAAGGTCAGCCGCGCCCGACCCGGCTTCCTCGCCCGGTTGGCGTATTTCGGATTGGACTCCGCGTGGATGGCGGCGCTCGCCGCGACCGAACCATGACCACGTCGCTCCCGCCGGTGCTGCTGATGCTGGGTATCGCCAGCCTGCTGCTGTCTGGGCTGGGGATCAGTGGCGTGCTGCTGCTTCGGTCCATCGAGCTGCGCCGACGTGCCGAGGCGAGAATTGCCGGGGTGGTCCGGCCGCTCGCCCGACCGCGATCATTGCGAACGACGCGACTCATCCGAAGCAGTGCACCGCAGCCGCACGATCCGGTCGCCTGGGCGGCCTGGCTGTTCGGCTTCGACCCCGCCCGTGCCGACCAGTACCCAGCCGCCTGGTGGATGGTGCTCGCACTTTGCGGCGCTGCGGCGATTGCAGGCGGTCGGCTCATCTCGGCGCTTCTCGGTCCTGTTGGCTTGGCTGCTGCCCCGCTCCTGTGGCTGGGGCTGAGCCGCGCCGTATTCGGCTGGAGCGCGGCGCGCAACCGGCGCCAGCTTCTGCTGCAGTTCCCCGACACACTCGCCATGATTGTCCGTGCCATCAGGGTGGGCATTCCCATTGCAGAAGCGATCCGTTCAGTTGCGCACGAAACCGAACCGCCGACCGCCACCGAGTTTGCCCGGCTGCACGACCAGATCCTGATCGGGGTGCCGCTCGATGAGGGGCTGCGGGCGATGGCCCAACGCACCGGGCTGGGTGAGTACCGGTTCTTCGCCACCGCCATCACGCTGCAATCGCAGACCGGCGGCGGTCTGACCGAAGTCATGGAAAACCTGGCCGATTTGATCCGCCGCCGCGTGGCGCTGCAGAGCCGCGGCCGCGCACTATCCTCCGAGGCCCGCAGCAGCGCCATCGTGCTGTCGTTGCTGCCGTTCGCCACCGGCATGATGTTGTGGCTGATCGAGCCCAGCTACATCGCGCTGCTGTTCAACGAGCATCTGGGCCGGATCATGCTCGGCGGCGCCACGGCATCACTCATTACCGGCGTGTTCAGCATGCGAACGATCATCCGGCGCACGCTGGCATGATCGCGCTGATCGCAAACCCGATGGCGGGTCGAGGAATAGTCGAGGTCAGTTTCGCTTTCAGCCTGCTGATCATGGCCGCTGGCGTGCTGCTGCTGCGCGGTGCCATGCGGCAGGGGCGCCTGCGCCGTCGGATCAACTATGCACGTGGCGTCGCCCCGCCGGAACACGGCACATCGGTCCGCTCGCTGCGGGCGCTGCCGATGACTGCACTGACCGCGCTCGGGCGGTTGCTGGCGCGCAGCGGCATATTGCCAGCCCGCACGCTGACCGAGCTTGGGCAGACGCTGGCCGCTGCCGGATTTCGTGGTGCCCACGCGTTGTGGCTGTTCCTCGGCGTCAAGGTCGCGTTGTTTTTCGGCGGGCCGCTGCTGGTGCTGCTGCTCTTCAGTACTGGCAACTCCTCGCGTCGGCTGGTGGCCGTCGCAATCGCCGCCGCAGCCGGCCTGCTGCTGCCGGACATGGCCGTGCGGCGCATCCGAACCCGGCACGCATCGCGCCTGCAGCGCGGTTTACCGGACGCGCTCGATCTACTCGTCATTTGCGCCCAGGCCGGGCTTGGACTGGTACCGGCGATCGAGCGCGTAAGCGAAGAAATGCGCCACCTGCACCCCGCCATCGCGTTCGAACTGGAACTGACCGCGCACGAATTACGGATCAACTCCGACACCCGCGTCGCGCTGTTGGCGCTCGGGCGGCGGACCGGGCTCGATGGCCTGAAGCGGCTCACCGCGACCCTGTCGCAGAGCCTGCAGTACGGCACGCCGTTAAGTACCGCGCTGCGCATGCTGGCGGCCGAGATGCGCCAGGAGGCGCTGACGCGTTTCGAGGAACGGGCGGCCCGGCTTCCCGTACTGCTTACCTTGCCGATGATGCTGTTCATCATGCCGTGCGTCTTCGTCGTGGTCGGCGGCCCGGCGGTGATCCGGGTGATGCACGCATTTAGTCACTGAAGGAGATCCGATGCCTGCTAGATGGTTTCGTTGGTTGCCGAGTATCATTTGCCTGGCGCTCGCAGGATGCGGCGCCTCCGGCACAGTGAGCACGCCGGCGCTCAACCTTCCCGACGCGACCGCAGACATGGTTGCGGGAACAAAGGGTCAACTCGATCTCGGGCGCCTGCTGCTGCAATCGGATCCCGCACAGGCGGAGCGCCTGTTCCGTGCCGTGTTGAGCAACTCGCCCAACGATCCTGCCACGCTCAATGATCTCGGGATTGCCCTGGACCTGCTGGGGCGGCACACGGACGCGCAAGCAGCGTATCGGCACGCGCTGCAGACAGACCCGGGGCAGCGTGCCGCCCGTGTCAATCTCGCGCTGTCCCTTGCCCTGACCCGAGAGCTCAGCGCCGCGGTTCAGACCCTACAACCGCTCGAAGGCGAAACCGCCGCAAGCCCGGCGGAGCGCGCCGGCATGCAGGCTGTGTCGGCGCTCGCGAAAGTGCCGGTGGCCGAATTGCCCAAGCCTGCCGCCGTTCCCTGACTCAATCCAGCAGCCAGGGTGCGGCGCTCGCCTGGGCCAACTGTCGCACCTGCGACAACAATCCGGGCAGCACCGGGATTCCATCCCGCAACCGCTGCGCCGCAAAGTTCCACTGCGGATCGCCCGCCACCATCACAGGCTGCGCCGGATCAATAGGCGTGGTGGCACGCAGATCGCCGCAGAACCGCGCCACATTCGCGGCAAACTCGCCCGTATCCCGGAACAAGTTCGGATCCAGCGCCAGAAAGAAATGCCCGATATCCGGCCCCTGCGGCTTTTTCGTATGCATCGGATCGGTAATCAGCGTCGCGCCGGACAGGCAGGATGCCAGGACATTCACCATCCCCGCCAGCCCGTATCCCTTGTAACTGCTATTCTCCGGCGATCCGCCCAAAGAGGTCATGAACCCACCCTTCTCGCGCGCCTCGGTGGGGTCCGTGCTGGGCAGCCCATCCTTGGTCAGCACCCAGCCGGCCGGCGCCGGCAATCCCTCGTTCTGCTTGTTGCGCAGCTTCCCGGCTGCCACGGTCGTCGTGGCCATATCCAGCAGGAACGGCCTGCCGTCAGCGCTCGGTGCAGCAAACGACCACGGATCGGTGCCAAGCTTCGCCTCCTTCCCGAAGGTCGGCGCTACCTGAATTCCGCTGGCCGAGGTGCAGGCCATCCCGATCAATCCGGCATTTGCTGCCATCAGCGTGTAAAACCCGCAAGCGCCGAAATGCGCTGAGTTGCGCACCGCCACCGCCGCCATACCGGACTGCTTCGCTTTTTCGATTGCCAGCCCCATGGCGAACCTCGCCGGTACATGCCCCAGTCCGCCGCCGCCATCGACCAATGCCGAAACCGCCGTCTCGCGGATCACGCTTGGGCGCGCATCCATCCGCACCCGCCCGTTGCGCCGCAAGCGGTCATAGCCGGGCAGCAACGAAATACCGTGGCTGTCCACCCCGTTCAAATCCGCCCAGGACAGAATTTCCGCAGTGGGTTCGGCGTTCTGCTCCGGCATTCCCCAGGCGAGCAGAATGGACTTAATCTGCGCGCGA
>DATIMO010000345.1:0-8611 GCA_035475215.1 Acetobacteraceae bacterium
TCCGACAACTGTGTTGCAGATAGGCTGCGGACAAGGGTGTAATGACATGAGGTTGAAGCCAAACACCCTTCGCGGCGTTCACGTCTTTCAACCTCACGGATCGATGTAGCGAAATCGGCCTGCAATGAAAAAGGGCCCGACATGAAGATGCCGGGCCCTTCTTCAAGAAATTATCGAACCTCGCGTCAACGTGTCGCCGTCGAAGGCCCCGGCAACGTCGCCGTCGATCCGGTGGTGTTCTGGCCGTTCAACGTCTTGGTCTGCGGGCCCTGACCGGCGTAACGGTCGCTTGAGGGCGCCGCCGCCGTCGGCGTGCTGGGGGAAACCCCGTAGCTCGGCGGCACCGCGTTCTTGCTGCCCTCTACGTTCGTGGTGCTCACGTGCGGCGGCGTCGCGCCGCCGTTACCGCCGCCGCTATTGCCGCCGTTACCGGCAGCAAATGCCGCGCCGGACGACAGGGCCAATGCAGCAGCAGCAGCAAACAAGAGTGTTCTCATCTGTAGTTTCTCCTTGCGCCGTTGATGCGGAATCCCATGAACCATGCGTCCAGGGCGACACCAACTTCCGCCCGAGCAACGCCCGTCCCGACGCCAGCGTTCGCCTGCGCACCATATTCCACGTCGTGAAACAGCGTCACTATTCCGGGAGGCGACCGCGTTCCTGCGATTACCCTGCCGCCAGCAAAGCCTGCGCACACGCATCCAGGATCGCGTCGGAGTCGATGTCATACGCGCGATACAGATCGGGAATATCACCGCTTTGGCCGAATCGATCCGGCCCGAGCGGCACGACCCGCTGCCCCCGCACCGCACCGAGCCAGGCATGCGTCGCTGGATGCCCGTCCACCACGGTGACCAGAGCAGCGCCGGCCGCCAGTGGCGCCAGCACCTGCTCTATGTGCGACGATACCGAGCGGTCTCCGCTCCGCCGCGCGCGGGTCGCCGCCAACCAACCGGCATGCAGCCGATCCGGGCTGGTGATCGCCAGCAGCCCCGCATCTGGCTCCTCTGACCGCAATTCGGCGAACGCCGCCTCGGCTTCGATCGCCACCGGGCCCTGATATCCGATCGCAATCCGCGCCCCATTCGTCGGCGGCACTACCCAGTGCGCCCCTGCGATCACCGCGGAGGCATCGATCCGCCGCTCCGGCTGCGGCAGTTGCCGCGTCGAAAGCCGCAGCCACACCGCACTGCCATCTGGTCGCTGCATGTGATCGAAGGCGTGCCGCAGCAGTACCGCGAGTTCATCCACATGAGCCGGCTCGAAACTCGCCAGCCGGTCGGCCGCCATGCCGATCAGCGGCGTGTTCACCGACTGGTGCTGCCCGCCCTCCGGCGCCAGCGTAAGACCGGATGGCGTGGAAATCAGCAGGAACCGCGCATCCTGATAGCAGGCATAGATCAGCGCATCGAGCCCGCGATTGACGAACGGATCGTACACCGTGCCGATCGGCAGCAGCCGCGCGCCGGTCATTGCATGCGTCAGTCCCGCCGCACCCAGCAGCAGAAACAGATTCTGCTCGGCGATCCCCAGTTCGATGTGCTGTCCCTTCGGGCTCATGCCCCAGCGCTGAGCGGATGCCAGCTTGGCGTCGCGGAATACGTCGTTGCGTGTATGCCGATCGAACACCCCGCGCCGGTTCACCCACGGACCCAGATTGGTCGAAACCGTCACATCCGGGCTGGTGGTCAGGATATGGTCCGCCAGTTCCTGGAACTCTCCCTGCCCGCGCCCGATCTCCGCCAGGATTTCACCGAACCCGGACTGCGTTGACAGCTTGCGCCCGGCAAGTTTCGGCAGTGGGAGGACCGCCGGTACGTTGATCACCGGCGCCGTCAGCGCGCGGCCCTCCGGCGTCAGTTTTCGGGCGAACGGGCAGGATTTCAGAAACGCCTGAAGTTCGTCTTCGGAGTCCGACAATCCCTCGAACCGGTCCCACTCATGCCCCGCGCGGATCCCCATCGCCGCCCGGAACACTTCCATCTGCTCCTTCGTCATCAGGCCGGCATGGTTGTCCTTGTGGCCGGCAAACGGCAGGCCCATGCCTTTGATCGTGTATGCAATGAAACAGGTCGGCTGATCGCCCCCCGCTTCGGCCGCGCGCAGCGCCTCGATGATTGCCTCAATGTCGTGTCCGCCGAGATTCGTCATCAGGGCGGCAAGCGCGTCATCGGATAACGGATCGACGATCGCCCGCACCGCGCGCGAGCGACCCAGATCTGCCAGCACCGCCTGACGCCAGGCGGCCCCACCCTGGAACGTCAGCGCCGAATACAGGCTGTTCGGGCAATCATCGATCCAGCGCCGCAGTGCATCGCCGTCGCGTTCGAATGCGGCCTGCAGCTTGCGCCCGTATTTCAGCGTGACGACATTCCAGCCCATGTCGCGGAACAGGCCCTCGATACGACCGAACAGCCGATCGGGCATCACGGAGTCCAGGCTCTGGCGGTTGTAATCGATGATCCACCAGACATCGCGGACATCGTGCTTCCAGCCTTCCAGCAGCGCCTCGTAGATATTTCCCTCGTCCAGCTCCGCGTCCCCTGCGATGGCGATATGCCGCCCCGGCGGCAGGTCCGTGCGGGCCAGCCCGTGCAGCCGCACATAATCCTGGATCAGCGCGGAAAACGTGGTCATCGCCACACCCAGTCCGACCGAGCCGGTGGAAAAATCCACCTCCGGCCCGTCCTTCACCCGCGACGGATAGGACTGCACGCCACCCAGCGCGCGGAAGCCCAGCATCTGCCCGATGCTCTGCCGGCCGAGCAGATAGTTGATGGCGTGGAATACCGGCCCGGCATGCGGTTTCACCGCGATACGGTCCTGCGGCCGCGCCACTTCGAAATACAGCGCCGCCATGATCGAAATGACGGAGGCGCACGAGGCCTGGTGTCCGCCTACCTTCAGGCCGTCCCGGTTGGGCCGGATGTGGTTTGCGTTGTGAATCATCCAGGAAGACAGCCACAGCAGCTTGCGTTCGAGCTGATGCAGCGTATCAAGCCTATGCGTTGTCCCAGCAGCAGCATGCCCGGTGCTGGCGCTTTCTATATTCATGACTGATTGCCGACCGCTGACCACTGACGACTGACCACTGCTCTCATGTCCGCCGTCGCCCTGACTGACCACCCACCGCCGCCCACTGTCCATTGGCCAACAGCCGGCGAACTGCATTCGAGGCATTCCGCTTGCCGTCGCCGGCATAATCCTCGTGCCAGTCCTCGATCTTCGATAGATCATAAAGGTAGTTCACCATCAGCGTAGCGCTCTCTTTCACCCCCTTGTCCGAGGTGTCGCCGCAAACGTGGATCTGCTCGATGCGCGCGCCATTGGCGAGGTGGAAATGCGCCACCGGGTCGCGCGCACGCTTGCCGTTTGCCTCGATCAGCAGGTAGCGCGCGCAAAGCCGCACCAGCACCGGCTCGATCACCCGCACCACGGCCGCATCGCGAAACCAGCCGCGCCGGTTGAGCAGTTCGGCCAGCACCTCCGGGCCCTCACCCGGCAGCACCGAGCGCAACCCAACCGTCTCCTCCTCGGTCAGCAGACCAGGTTCGTTCTCCGCCAGCTTCGGATCGAGCCAGCGCCGGAACCCGGGAATCGGCGACAGCGTCGCGAAGGTGCGCAAATTGCGAAATTCGCCCGACAGTTCCTCCGCTACACGCTTGATCAGGAAATTGCCGAAGCTGATCCCCGACAGCCCGCGCTGACAGTTGCTGATCGAATAGAAGATCGCGGTGTCCGCCGCGCGCGGATCGAGCACCGGCTCCTTCTCATCGAGCAATCGTTGCACGCTGCCGGCCAGTCCTTTTACCAGCGCCACTTCCACAAAAATCAACGGCTCGGTCGGCATGCGCGGGTGAAAGAACGCATAGCACCTGCGATCCGAATCCAGCCGGTTCTTCAGGTCACGCCAGGACCGGATCTCGTGCACCGCCTCATAGCCCACCAGCTTTTCCAGCAATGCCGCCGGGCTGGACCAGTCGATGCGGTGCAGTTCCAGGAAGCCGATGTCGAACCAGGCGGCGAGCAGCCCGCGCAAATCGGAATCCAGTGCCGCCAGCAGCGGGTCCTGCTTGCGCGTGTTCAGCAGGAAGGCACGCAGATCGACCAGGAACTTGCGCCCGTCCGGAATCGTGGTGAACTGCGTCAGCAGTTTCAGCCGTGGCGGCTCCAGCGCACGCCGCAACTCCGCCTGCGCAACCGCGCGTTTCGCCGGATCGTCGGCGGATTGCACAGCCGCGTAGGCGGCCGCTACCGCCGCCGGATCGGAATCGAACCCGGCCAGAGTGCGCAACAAGTTCTTCTTCCCGGCATCGTCCAACCCGAGATAAGTCCGCGCCAGTTTCGCCGCCCGGTTCCGCGCGCTGACCTCGCCACCGCGGGAGCGCAGGCAGGCGCGAATCTGCGCCTCGATGCTGTCGTCTTCTTCCGCCACGCTCGCCGCCATGTCGCGCCAAGCGGCCGTCAGGCGGCGGATGGCACGGTCGAACAATCCGGGGGCGGCAACGTCGCTCATTTACGGGGTCCTCGGTTCGTGGAGGCAGTATAGGCGCATCGGCCACCGCGAGTCCGGGTGCCGCTGTGCAGTGCGGCATCCCGCAAGCGCGTGATCGCTTGAGGCGGGCCCGTCAGAAAGCGTCAGGGGTGCAGTTGCGTCAGCAGGTCCTCTGCCACCATCCCCTCCCCGGCGCGTTGTGCCGCACGGCCGTGCAGCCAGGCGGCAGCGGCTGCCGCTTCCCACGCCGGCATGTCTTGCGCCAGCAATCCGGCGATGATTCCGGACAGCACGTCACCTGCCCCGGCGGTGGCGAGCCACGGCGGTGCATTGGCGTTGATCGCCGCCCGGCCGTCTGGCGCGGCGATGATCGTGTCGCTGCCCTTCAGCAGCACAACCGCGTGTGTTTCAGCCGCCGCAGTGCGTACCGCATTCAGCCGGTCCACGCCCGGCGCGCCGAACACGCGGGCAAACTCCCCGGCATGGGGTGTCAGCACCGCGGCGCCTGCCAACCCATCCGGCTGGCCGGCGAACGCGGTGAACGTGTCGGCATCGGCCACGACCTGCCGCTTCGCCGCATGCAGGATCGGCAGTGCCTCCCGCGCCGCATCGGCGCCAAGTCCCGGCCCACAAACCCAGACCCGCCGACGCGCATCGTCGAGCAGCGCGGCAAGCCCGCTCTCGGTCACGATTACTCCGGGTGAGCCCGTCCGATACACGTCTGCGCCGCCGTGCAGGGCCGCGATCGTCACCATGCCGGCCCCGGCGCGGCGCGCCGCATCGGCGGCCAACCGCGCCGCCCCGGTCATCGTCGCACTGCCCAGCACGGTGACATGGCCGCGACTGTATTTGTGATCGGACGGATCAGGCTGCGGCAGCGGCCAGAGCTCCGGCAGGTTCACGAATGTCGTCGGGCGGATATCGGCGAGGGTGGTTTCAGGCAGTCCAATATCCGCCAGCACGATCTCGCCGCAGACGTCGCGCCCGGGCAGCAGCAGGTGCCCCGGTTTCAGACGGAAGAACGTCACCGTCAGCTCGGCTTGTGGGGCAAAGCCACGGATCGCACCAGTCGCACCATCCAGGCCGCTTGGCACATCGATCGCCACGACACGGCGCGCGGCGCGCAACGTATCCGCCACCGGCTCGCCAACCGCGCGCGCGAGGCCCGCTCCGAACACTGCATCGATCACCAGGTCCGCGCGCTGTGCCGTTGCGATCGAAAAATCCGCTACAGGGCCGTGCCACCGGCGGGCAGCTTCCGCAGCATCGGAGCCTCGTCGTGGCGGCGCCAACGCCGCGATGGCCACCGGCCAGCCCTGTTCCGCCAGCAGCCGCGCCGCGACATAACCGTCGCCGCCGTTATTCCCCGGCCCGCACAGCACCAGCGTGCGGGCTGCCCGGTATCGCGCCTGCACCGCCCGCATTACGGCGCGACCGGCATTTTCCATCAGCGCGGCGCCAGGCACGCCAAGCCGCGGCGACAGCGCATCCGCGCGGCCCATCTCGACCGGCGTGAGAAGCTGCGCGCGTCCGGCAAGCCGCCGCAGCCAATCGTCGCGAAGAATGCTATCGATCATAGTGTGAGCTTATCGAGAGGCAGCGGCGATGGAAGACTACAAACTGGACATTCTGGTGCAGGGCTACCCTGGCAAGTCGGTCTGCCACGGCGGTCTGGGCTGGAGCACTATCGCCCTGCTGCAGGGCGCCGGACGCGTGGCGCTGATCGATGTCGGCACCTTCAGCCATCGCGCGCTGCTGATCGCCGGGCTTGGCAAGCATGGTTTGGCGCCGGATCAGGTGACCGACGTCATCCTGACCCACGCGCATCACGACCATTCGATCAACTGGGTGCTGTTCCCGCATGCGCGCATCCGGATCGGCGCCGAGGAACTGCATTGGGCGGTGCAGCAGCCCTGGGGCCACACCCCGGTGCCGGAGCTTTACGTGCGCGAACTTGCCGGCTCGCAACAAGTTTCACTCGTGCGGAATGGGCAGGAGGTGCTGCCAGGCCTGATCGCGCATGATGCCCCCGGCCACACGCCGGGGCACATGTTGTTCGTTCTGTCCGGCCGCGAACACGACGTGATCTTCACCGGCGATGCCGCCAAGAACCGCGCCGAGCTGCTGACCCGCAAGGCAGACATGACCTACGATCCGGCGGTAACCGCCAGCTCGATCGAGCTCATGTGGAACTTTTGGCGACGTCGGGCCGGCACTCTGCTGGTGCCAGGTCATGACATGCCGATGGTGCTGGAAAACGGCCGCCCGGTCTATATCGGCAAACGCCAGGCCGCGATCACGTCCTGGTTCGACGACGATCTTGAAACGACCACGCGCTTCGAGCTTACGCTGGGGCAATGAGGGTGGAAAATAGCAATGAAATCACATGCACGCGTGGCCATCGTCGGTGGCGGCATCATGGGCGTCGGGCTGCTCTATCACCTGGCGCTGGAGGGTTGGACCGAGCTGGTGCTGCTTGACAAGGGCGAGCTCACCTCCGGCTCTACTTGGCACGCCGCTGGCCAGTGCCCGCATTTCATCAGCTCTCTCAATGCTGCCAAGCTGCATGTCTATGGCACGCAACTCTATTCCTCGCTTGAAGCTAAGACCGGCCAGGCCGTGAGCTGGCATGAGACTGGCGGTCTGCGCCTAGCCTGCACGGATGAGGAGGTGAACTGGTTCAAGCAGGTGCTCGGTGTGTCGAAACTCGCCGGCTACGAAGCGCATATCATCGGTCCGAACGAGATTCCCCGCCATCATCCATTTCTCGCCACCAAAGACGTGAAGGCCACCTTCCTGACCGTGACCGACGGTCACGTTGCGCCCGCGGATGCCACGATGGCGATGGCCGCCGGTGCACGCGCGCTCGGCGCCGAGATTTACCGGCGCACGCGTGCAACGAACATCCGCCAGCTCGAAACAGGCGAATGGCTGGTGACAACGGATCATGGCGAGTTGCGCTGTGAGCATGTCGTGAACGCCGGCGGCTCCTATTGCAACGAGGTTGCCTCCTGGACCGGTCACTGCGCGCCGATCGCCAACATGCTGCATCACTACCTTATCACCGAGCCGGTACCTCAACTGATCGCGCACGAGCCGGAGCTGCCGGTGGTGCGCGATCCCTGGGCGCATGCCTATTTCCGCCAGGAGGGCAATGGCATACTGATCGGCCCATACGAAACCTCCGGCGCCCATGAATGCTGGGATGGTCCGCCCGCCTGGGATTTCGAAAGCGAACTGGTGGCGCCGGAGTTGGACCGCATCATGCCGCATCTGGAACGTGCGGCCGAGCGCTTCCCGCTGTTTGCGCAGTCGGGCATCAAGCATGTTGTTTCGGGTGCAATCCCGCACACGCCGGACGGCGCGCCGCTGTCCGGTCCCGCGCCCGGTGCTCGCAACTATTGGATGCATTGCGGAGCGTCGCTGGGAATCTGCCAGGGCGCCGGCATCAGCCGCTTCCTGGCGCAATGGATGGTGCACGGCCAGCCGGAGATCAACGTGCGCGAGTTCGATCCGCGCCGTTTCGGCAACTGGGTGACGCCGGAGTTCACGCGCGCGGTCGGCATCGCCGACTACCAGCACATGTACTACTGCTACAAGCCGGCCGAGCAGCACACTACGGGCCGCGACCTGCGCCGCTCCTCGTTGCATGACGCGCTGAAGGCGCGCGGCGCCCAGTTCAGCCAAGTGTTCGGCTGGGAGCGTGCGCGCTGGTACGATCCTACCGGGAACGGTGAGCGGTTTTCCTTCAAGCGCTCCAACTGGTGGGACCACGTACGCAACGAGTGTCTCGCGGTGCGCGAGCGCGTCGGGCTGATGGACCTTTCCAGCTTCGCAAAGTTCGAGATCACCGGGCGTGATGCCTTCGCCTTCCTTGAACGCGCCTGCCCCAACCGAGTGCCCCGTGTCGATGGCCGGGTCATGCTCAGCCACTTGCTCAACACCAACGGCTTCATCGACAGCGAGATCACCGTCACGCGACTGGCTGCCGACCGCTTTTATGTGGTGTCGTCGGCCGCGGCGCAGGTGCACGACTCCGATCAGTTGCGGCGGCGCATTGCGCCTGATGAACAGGTGATGGTGACCGATGTCACTGATGCTTGTGGCGTCCTGGTC
>DATIMO010000346.1:0-10775 GCA_035475215.1 Acetobacteraceae bacterium
CGCGATCCAGTATCGATCAGCGCGCCGAAAATCACCGGCCCGGCTACGCCGCCCACGCCGGTCCCGAAAGCGTAGAACAAGGCGATTGCCACGGCACGCACCTCCAGCGGAAAGCTCTCTCCTACCGTCAGATACGCCGAACTGGCCGCCGCCGACGCAACGAAAAATATCACCGTCCAGGCCCCCGTCTGCGCCACAGCCGATAACCCGCCATGCGCGAACAGCCATCCGGTGATCGCCATCAGGACGCCCGACAACGCGTAAGTGGCGGTGATCATCGGTCGCCGCCCAACCGTGTCGAACAGCCGGCCCAACAGCAGCGGGCCGAGAAAATTTCCCCCGGCAAACGGCAGGATGAACAGCCCCACGTTATCTGGCGCGACACCATAGAACTTCGTCAAAATCAGTGCATACGTAAAGAATATTGCATTATAGCAGAAGGCCTGTGTCGCCATCAGCACGACGCCGAGCACGGTTCGGCGCCGGTACAAGGTGACCAGCGCCCGCAGCCCCACCCCAAACCACGAATGCACGTCCGTCCGCAGCCGGATGCGGATCGGCGGCACCGGCGGCAACGGGCGTCCGGTGTCTGCCGCCACCCGTTCCTCGATACCGCGCACAACCTGTTCGGCGTCGTGGGGCCGGCCATGCGTCATCAGCCAGCGCGGGCTTTCCGGTATCCAGTGCCGCAGGAACAGCACAATCCCGCCCAGCACGCCGCCAATCACAAACGCCACCCGCCAACCGATCTCCGGTGGCAGAATCGCCGGATCCAAGACCACGAGCGAGCCGCCGGCGCCTATCGCGGCGCCGATCCAGAAGCTGCCGTTGATGACCAGATCGGTGAACCCGCGCCGCCGCGCCGGAATCAACTCCTGGATCGCCGCGTTCACCGCCGCATATTCGCCGCCGATCCCGGCGCCGGTCACGAAACGGAACACCGCGAACGACCAGAAATTCCACGATGCACCGGTGGCAACTGTTGCGACCAGATAGATCAGCACCGTGATGCTGAACAGCTTCTTGCGGCCGAGCACGTCGGTCAGGTAACCGAACACCAATGCGCCGGACACTGCGCCGATCAGATACGCGCTCGCGGTGAACCCGATCTGGGCGGCCGACATCCGCAGCACCGGGCTTTCTGCGATCGCCCCTGACAGCGACCCCACCAGGGTCACTTCCAGCCCATCCAGGATCCACGCAATGCCCAGCCCGGCGATCACCAGCCAGTGAAACCGGGACCACGGAAGCCGGTCCAGCCGGGCCGGCACATCCGTTTCGACAACCGGTGGTGTAAGCCCTTCTGGCAAAATGCCAACTCCTTCGCAACACGCAGTTCCAGCCAGCCGCGAGCCGCTCTAGGATCGTGATCGCTTCAAGCTGAAGCGCCCACGGTCCAGACTCTTGGTTGAAGAGCGTGATTTCACGCTTTCAGGCGAATCCGTCTCAAGCGATCACGCTCTACAGTCGTCACGCAACACGGAAGGCGGAACATGAGCGATTTCCTGTCGGAAACCGAGGCCACGATCGCGCGATGGCACGGTGTCGTGGCGCCGAACGAGCCGGCGCGCCACATGACCGCCGATCTGGCCGCGATCATCCGCGACTTCGAAGCCTTGCGGGACACCCCGCGGTTCGAGGACGAGCCCTCCAGCTTCGAGGCCGCTTTGCACGCGACGATGGAGCAACCGTGATGGCTGGGCTGGCAGAGCTCTCGCTGGTCGAGGCGGCCGATGCGATCCGCAACCGGGAAACCACGTCACCGTCGTTGCTGGACGCGTGCTGGGACAATCTTGAACGTGCCAACCCGGAGCTGAACGCGACGATCTGGCTGGATCGCGAGCGTGCCCAGGCGGCTGCGCACGCCGCCGACAAGGCCGTGCGCGCCGGTGCGCCGCTCGGGCGCCTGCACGGCGTGCCGATGGCGCACAAGGACATGTACTATCAGGCCGGCCGTCCCTGCACCTGCGGATCGCGCATCCGCAAGGATTTCCGCCCGACATACACCGCCACGGTGATCGAGCGCATGGAAGCCGCGGGCGCGTATGTCTGGGGCGGGCTCAACATGGCCGAATTCGCCCAGAACCCCACGGGCCATAACCGCGAGTTCGGTGACTGTCACAATCCATGGAACCTGCCTTACATCACCGGCGGTTCATCCTCGGGGTCGGGCGTATCGGTTGCGGCGCGATTCAACTACGCCGCACTCGGTTCCGACACCGGCGGTTCGATCCGGCTTCCTGCTTCGGCCTGCGGCATTTCCGGGATCAAGCCGACGCAGACTCGCGTTTCGCGTTACGGCGCGATGCCGCTGTCGTTTTCCCACGACAATGTGGGGCCGCTGGCCCGCACGGCACGGGATTGCGCGCGCATCATGTCGGTGATCGCTGGACATGATCCACGCGACCCGACCAGCGCCGACATTCCCGTGCCCGACTATGAAGCGACACTCGATGGGGATCTGCGCGGCACCCGGATCGGAATTGCCGAAACCTATTTCCTCCATGATGCCGACGCCCCGGTGGTCGAAGCGATGGAACGCGCCGTCGCCGTGCTGAAGGAACGCGGCGCCGTGGTGTCGCGCATCGGATTGCCGCATATGGATGCAGTTTCGGCCTATGGCGGCATCATCTCGCGCTGTGAAGGCCCGACGATCCACGCCCAATGGCTGCGCGAACGGCCCGGTGACTATGCCCCGCATCTCAGCGCGCGGATGTATCCCGGCCTGGCGATCCCAGCGGCCTATTACATCGAGGCGCTGAGCCGGCGCGGCCCGATCCTGCGGGCGTTCGCCGCCGAGGTGTTCGCCCAGGTGGACCTGATCGTCACGCCGACCATCCGCACCTGCCTGCCTACGCTGGCGGAAACCGATGTCGATAACGGATCCCCCGAAGCGATAACCAGGTTCCTTGCCATATCGGCCAACACGCGGCCGTTCAACTATCTGGGCCTGCCTGCGATCAGCATTCCCTGCGGTTTCGACCCGAATGGGCTGCCGATCGGACTGCAACTCGCCGGCCGTCCGTTTGGCGAGGCGCGCGTGCTGAAGGCTGCTGAGGCCTATCAGCGGGATACGGACTGGCACCGGAAGTTTCCCCGCCTATTGCGGAAGAGCTAAGGGAGGGGTCAACGGGTCATGACACCCAAACCTAAGGTCGGCTTTATCGGCACTGGCGGCACCATGGCCTCGCTCGGCGCCGGGCCGCTCGACCTGCATGACTATGGTGCGACCGGCAATCGGATGCATGCCGACGATATCGTGTTGCGCTTTCCCGAAATCACGGATGCTGCAGAGATCATCCCGGTCCGGTACCGCAACGTCGTTAGCCCGGCGATCGGGTTCGACGACTGGAAGGCATTGGCACTGGCATGCGATCGGCTGACCGCCGCGCATCCCGACCTGAGCGGCATCGTCATCGGCCACGGCACCGCAACGCTCGAGGAAACTGCTTACGCTCTGAACCTGACGCTGAAAATCCCGATCCCTGTGGTTCTGGTGGGCGCCCAACGTCCGGCGAGTGCACTGTCGACGGATGCTGGCCTGAATCTGATGAACGCGGTCCGTGTCGCCGCCAGTCCTGCCGCGCGTGGGATGGGTGTTCTGGTCGTCATGAACGACGAGATTCAGGCGGCTCGCGAAGTTTCGAAAACGTCCACACTGCGGCTGCAGACGTTTCGCACCCCGGATTTCGGTGTGCTTGGCCATGCTGACGGGGACGCGGTCAGTTTCTATCGGCGTCCGTTGCGCCGCGCCGCACCCGATACGGAGTTCGACATCCGCAGCCGCGATATGCTGCCACGTGTCGACATCGCGTATTCCTATGCCGATGCCGACGGTACGGCGGTGCGGGCGTTCGTGGCGGCGGGCGCCAAGGGGATCATCTCGGCGGGCTTCGCTCCCGGTTACGGCACGCCAGCCGAGGCTGAAGCGATGCGCGAGGCAACCACACGCGGCGTGATTGTGATGCAATGCAGCCGCGCCGGCAGCGGCCGTGTCGTTCGCACCACGCGACTGCGCGACGCAGGGTTTCTCACAACCGACAACCTCAACCCGCAAAAGGCCAGCATCCTGTTGGCATTGGCGCTGACGGTAACCAACGAGCCGGCGCAGATCGAACGCGTATTCGCGACGTATTAGCGCGGGGGCGCCGAATGGTCTCAACGACTCGTTAGCCTACGTCGTGCAGATCATCGTCTGACGAGAATTGGATGCGCCCAGAGGATGCCCGACCACCCCGTTGATCCTGCCGACGGTCCGCCCCATCATCGTTCCGATCTGGAGGTGCGGGTGGGTGCGCTGGAGCACGCCGTTGGCAATATTGTGACCGATCTCGCGCGCATGACCGGCGAGACCGCAGCACTGCGCGCGAGCATTGAGCGTCAGGGTGATCGCCTGTCCGCCGCCATCGACGCCCAGCGTATCTCCACACAAGCGGCGATCGACGCCCTGCGCAGTTCCATGCAGGCGGCCATGGACGGCCAGCGCAATTCCAGCGAGGCCAGCATCGACAGCCTGCGCAGCTTCATAGAATCCGGACTGCGCGAGCAGAGATTGTGGAACTGGTCCGCTTTTCGCTGGCAGCTCGGCATCACCATCGGGATCGGCGCCGCCCTGTTCGGCATGATCGCGCACGGCCTCAGGTGGTTCTGATCTCGGCCCCAAGTCCACCTATGATGGGCCCATGCGCGGGCTGAACGGCAAGCGGATCATCCTGACGGGCGGTGCCAGCGGCATCGGCCGTGCCACCGCGCTGCGACTGGCCGAGGAAGGATGCACGCTTGGCATCTTCGATCTCAACGGCGACGGCGCCGCGGAAACTGCCGCCCGCTGCAATGGGGCCGCCAAAGCATGGCCCGTCGATATCGCCGAACGCGATCAGGTGGAACAAGCCCTGGCCGACTTCGAGCAAACCTTCGGACCGCCGGGCGGGCTCGCCAACGTCGCCGGCTGGGATGTGGCACGTAATTTCCTCGATACTGATCCGGCGCTTTGGGACCGGGTGATCCGTATCAATCTGTATGGTCCGTTGATCATGCATCACGTCGTGGTCCGCGGCATGGCCGCGCGTGGGGCAGGGCGGGTGGTCAATGTGGCATCCGATGCCGGCCGCGTCGGCTCCTCTGGTGAGGCGGTATATGCCGCGTGCAAGGGCGGCATTATCGCCTTCACCAAGACGCTTGCTCGCGAACTGGCCCGTCAGGGCGTGACGTTGAACGCGGTCTGTCCCGGCCCGACCGATACGCCGCTGTTCCGGGATTTTCAGGCCGGTTTTCCGGAAGGCGCCCGGATCGGCGAGGCGCTGGCACGCGCCATTCCGCTGCGCCGCCTCGGTCAGCCGGAGGATTACCCCGGGATCATCGCGTTTCTGTTGTCGGACGACGCGGCATACATGACCGGCCAGACGATCAGCGTCTCGGGCGGTCTCACGATGGCGTGACACGCTGCTTGCACCGCGTTGTCGCGCCCATGGAAGCTGCCCACGCCGAGAATTTTCCCGTGAACTTGTCCGCCGCGCGACCAATGGCCAATCCAGTTTAGGTCTGTCGCCGCGAGGTTGGCCGCCGAGTCGACGACGTGAAGCAACATTTCGGCAACAGTCCGCCGGTGTCATTACAAAAGAAAGTCTTTACGCAGATTCAGAGGATGCACGCAGATTCACGCAGATGGAACAGGCTGAATGAGCTATCAACGCACGTCATCGGCTGCGGCTTTGCCATGATCAATGCGCTCGGCGTTGGATTCGCGCCCGACATATCAACTTCGGTCGGCTGCTCTATCGGCTGCTCTATCTGCTGCTCAACTCCGGGGAACCGTGTGTGGAAATCACGCGCGTGGTGGCCAACCGGCTGTGATCCATTTCGTTTCATCTGCGTGCATCCGCTAAAATCTGCGCAAAAGCTTACCTTTTGCCGACATGCAGGGTGACGGATGCCACGGTCCAGGGCCGTTCAATTCGGCGGCGGGTCTGGTAACACCAAAAATTCACAGCACGGAAGCCAGCGTTCGACCGCCCGCCTTGTAAAAAATCAAGCCTTTCTGCTGGTTCAGACGCTCGCCGCCTTGCCGAGTGTTGCCCGCCATGGAGGACATCCCCTTGGCCTTTCAGATACACCGCGTACAATCGACCTCCAAAACCCGCAATCATCCGGAGACCGCATCCGCCATGACAAAGTTCGGCCTCGCCCAGTCCGTGCGTCGCGTCGAGGACCCCAGGCTGCTCAAGGGCGCCGGCCTCTATACCGATGATATCCATTTGCCGGGCATGCTGCACGGCGTCGTTCTGCGCAGCCCGCATGCTGCCGCAATCATCCGCGGGATCGACGCAATCGCGGCGCGCGGTCTGCCTGGAGTGGCAGCGATCTACACCGCGACCGACCTCAACGCCGACAACATCGGCCCGCTGCCTTGCGCAGTCAGTCTGGATAACCGCGACGGATCCAAAATGGCCAGCCCGCCGCACCCGGCGCTGGCCGATGGCGCCGTGCGCCATGTCGGCGATCCGGTGGCCTTCATCGTCGCCGACACCATCAAGTCGGCGCGGGATGCCGCCGAGGCGATCACGGTCGAATACGACGTGCGGCCGGCAATCACCGACCTCGCCCGAGCGACCGAGGATGGCAGTCCGGCAGTGTGGCCGGAGGCAAAGCGCAACGTGGTGTTCGACTGGGAGATCGGCGACAAGGCAGCCACGGAGGCGCTGTTCGCCAAAGCCGCGCGCGTCACAAAGCTGACCGTGGTGAACAATCGCGTGGTGGTTTCCTCCATGGAGGCACGGGCCGCGATCGGCGATTACGACTCCGCGTCCGGCCGCTGGACGCTGTTCGCCAACACACAGGGCGGCTGGCTGGTGAAGGACCTGATCAAAGGGGTGTTCGGGGTAGAGGGCGACAAGTTCCGCGTCATCACCCCAGATGTGGGCGGGGGCTTCGGCATGAAGCTGTTCCTGTATGCCGAGCACGTACTCACCTGCTACGCCGCGCGCAAACTGGGTCGCCCGATCAAATGGGCGGCCGACCGGTCCGAGGCGTTCCTGTGCGACACCCAGGGCCGCGACAACATCACCACTGGCGAGATCGCGACCGACAAGGATGGCAAATTCCTGGCGCTGCGAACCCGCAACATCTCGAACATGGGGGCGTATCTTTCCACCTTCGCGCCGTATATCCCGACGCTCGCCGGTACCAGTGTGCTGGCCAGCGTGTATGGGTTCCAGCAGGTGTATGCCAACGTGGTCGGTGTGTTCACCCATACCGTGCCGGTGGATGCCTATCGCGGCGCCGGCCGGCCGGAGGCCAACTACATGGTCGAGCGCTTGATCGATGCCACTGCGCGCGAGCTGAACATCGACCGCATCGAGCTTCGCAGGCGCAACATGGTTCCGCCATCGGCCATGCCGCACAGCACGCCGGTCGGCAAGACGTATGACAGCGGTGATTTCCGGGCCGTGCTGGAGGCTGGGCTGGCGAAGATGGACTGGGCGGGCTTTGCGGCTCGCAAGGCCCAATCCGCGGCACGTGGAATGCGGCGCGGCCTCGGTCTGTCCTACTACCTGGAAGCCACCGGCGGCGATCCAACTGAGCGGGCCGAGATCCGTTTCGCCGATGACGGCTATGTCGATGTGTATGTCGGGACCCAATCCACAGGCCAGGGTCACGAGACCGCTTATGTTCAGCTCACCTCCAACCGGCTGGGTGTCGATGCGGAACAGATCCGAATCCGTCAGGGCGATACCGATACGATCCCGGTCGGCGGTGGCACGGGCGGTGCACGAAGCCTGTATTCCGAGGGGCAGGCGATCCTGGTCACCACCGATACCGTGATCGCCAAGGGCAAGCAGGCCGCCGCCGAGGTGCTGGAAGCCGCGGTGGCCGATATCGGCTTCACCGACGGACGGTTCAGCATCGTCGGCACCGATCGTGGGATCGACATCCTGCATCTGGCGGAGACGCAGCGCATCAAGGCGTCACGTGGCGAGCCGGCAGTCACGCTGGATGCCGCCGAGGTGGCGGCGATTGATTTCCACACCTTCCCGAACGGTTGCCATATGGCCGAGGTGGAGGTGGATCCGGAAACCGGACATATTGATGTGCTGCGCTATGTGGTGTGCGACGATTTCGGCAAGGCCGTGAACCCGCTGATCGTGCGCGGCCAGGTGCAGGGCGGCGTGGCGCAGGGCTTCGGCCAGGCGGTCATGGAGCGCACCGCCTACGACCCTGACTCGGGTCAGCTTCTGTCCGGCACCTTCATGGATTACGCGCTGCCGCGGGCCGACGACCTCCCGGATATCGAAGTAGAACTGCTGGAAATCCCGTGCGCCACCAATCCGCTCGGGGTAAAAGGGGCCGGCGAGGCGGGAGCGGTCGGCAGCCCGCCGGCGGTGATGAATGCCATCCTGGACGCGCTGGCCGGTGACGGGGTGGTGCAACTGGACATGCCGGCAACGCCAGAGCGAGTGTGGCAGGCGGTGGCGGCGCGTCGAGCGGCTTGATCAATGCGCTGCAAGCATGACGATCAATCCAGGCGGGATCGTGACCCGCGCTTCGCGCTCCGGTTGGCTTAGTTCCACATCATCCTTAAAGCGAGGGATCCGGACGCGGCATCCGAACTGAAGATATTGGCGGGACTCTTGTTGCGCACCGGAACTGGCTGCGGATATTTGCACGAGAGGTCTCCTCATTCGTCACGGCCGCGAGCAGATGGAGAAGGCACGCTGTGGATTGCATCCCCGGCCGATCCGTGCTTTACGCCACGGCTTCCCTGCCGGGGACGACGGCTGTCCCCGGCTATGCCCGACATCCGGTTGCCGGATGTGGCCCGCTGTGGGCCGGGGGCCGAACCAGCCAGAGGGAGTGAACATGCCGCTATACGAATGCGTGCTGATCGCACGCAACGATGTCACGCAGCAGCAGGTCGATGCCATCGCCGACCAGATCGGCACCCAGCTCGAAACCGACGAAGGCAGCGTGAAGAAGCGCGAATACTGGGGCCTGCGCACGCTGGCCTATCGCATCAAGAAGAACCGCAAGGGCCATTACATGCTGCTTGGCCTGGATGCGAAACCGGCGTTCATCACCGAGATGGAGCGCCAGCTTGGCCTGAATGAGGATGTGCTGCGCTTCATGACCCTTCGCGTGGACGAAATCGAAGAAGCGCCGTCCGCCATTCTGTCGCGTAAATCCGATGAGCGTGAGCGTACGTTCCGCGGTCCCCGTCCGGCCGGCCGCTTCGATAGCGGGCGCCGTCGCGGCTATGACGATCGCGAGGAATTCCGGGCCCGCGAGGGGGTCATGGACGAATTCCGCCCCGGCCCGGAGGAGTAAGATCAGATGTCTGACACCACCGATGTGAACCCCGCCGCCCGCCGGGCTGCGGTCGGCGCCCGGCGCCCGTTCTATCGCAGGCGGAAATCCTGCCCGTTCTCCGGCCCGAATGCGCCGAAGATCGACTACAAGGATGTCCGGCTGTTGTCGCGCTTCCTGTCGGAACGCGGCAAGATCGTGCCATCGCGGATTACCGCCGTTTCGGCCAAGAAGCAGCGGGAACTGGCGCTGGCCATCAAGCGGGCGCGCTTTCTGGCGCTGCTGCCCTACATCGTGACCTGACGGAGAGCGCCATGCCCGCCGTGGAATTGATCCTGTTGCAGCGTGTCGAGCATCTCGGCCAGATGGGCGAGGTGGTTCGCGTCAAGCCGGGGTTCGCCCGCAACTTCCTGCTGCCGCAGAAGAAAGCGCTGCGGGCGACGAAGCAGAACCGCGAACACTTCGAGCAGCAGCGTGCCCAGCTCGAAGCGCAGAACCTGAAGCGGCGCGAGGAGGCCGAGCGTGTTGCCGAGCGGGTCGGCGGTCTGTCGGTCATTATCATCCGTCAGGCTGGCGAATCCGGCAGCCTGTACGGATCGGTATCGGCGCGCGACGTTTCGGAGGCAGCGACCGCGGCCGGGCTGACCATCGATCGCAGCCAGGTCGTGCTGAGCCATCCGATCAAGTCGCTCGGGCTTTCGCATGTCCGTGTGGTGCTGCACCCGGAAGTATCGATCCCGGTCACGGTCAACGTCGCCCGCAGCCCGGACGAGGCCGAGAAGCAGGCGCGCGGCGAGCGGGTCGGTGCGGAGGAGGAAGAGCAGCCGGAGATCGATGCCGCCGCACTGTTCGAGCCGGGAGCCGAACAGCCGAACGTCTGAAGTCAAGCGGCCGTTCAATATCCGTCGTAGGGACCGTACGGATAAGGTGACGGCGGCGTAGTGCTAGCGCCGACGACGGCCCCTAGCGCCCCACCGCTGAGCGCCCCGATCGCCGCTCCTCGCCCGCCCCCCGCGATGCCGCCGATTGCGGCGCCGGCGCCGGCGCCGACCAGTGCATCAGCGGCGGCGCGCTGCCCCGGATCATAGGGATTGTAGCTGAAGACCGGCGGCGGCGCATAGACGCAGCCTGCCAAGCCGATGGCCGCCACGAGCAGCGCGGCATATCGAATAACGGTTGCCTGCATCCGCCAGTCTCCAGCAGCGCCATAGGCATTAACGTCAGATGCGTATCCTGGTTCCCATGTCCGCAATGGATTGTCCATGCGCTGCGCGGCACCTGGAGCGTGATCGATTAGGGTGGGACCCCGTCAGGACCGATGACCGGTCTCCTCAGTCATGGCCGGCGAAGGCCGCATACGCGTTAAATTAGCGGCCGGATCGGATAGCAGATGGCGGGTTTTCGCTTGCGTCTGGGATGGGCGAGGCGGCGATGCACCAGCGGTCCAGCGCGACAGAGATGGTCGATCCGAAGTG
>DATIMO010000347.1:0-4673 GCA_035475215.1 Acetobacteraceae bacterium
CCTCGGTGTTGACGTAGGTGCCGTGCTTTTCGGTATACGCGGCACCCGGCAGGATCACGTCGGCCCGTGCCGCGCCGCGATCACCGTGATGGCCCTGATAGATCACGAACGTCTCGGCGCCGATCCGCCGCGAGGCGTCGAATTCATCCGCGCCAAGCAGCCATAGCACATCGACACCGCCGCCCATCATCTGTGCCAGCCCCTTGCCACGCGGACCCGGAACGAACCCCAGATCGAGTGCGCCCACTCGCGCGGCGGCCGTGTGCAGCATGTTGAACCCGTGCCACTCCCGCGTCAGCCCGCCGCTGTCGGCAGCCAGCTTCCAGGCACCAGCCAGCACCGCCGCGCCCTCGGGGCGGGCGGTGGCTGCGGCACCCAGAATGATCATGGGCTGCTTCGTGCTCTTCATCGTCCTGACGAATTCATGCGAGCCATCCAGCAGGCTGCGCAGCGCACTGGGTTCGGCCCCCACATGCTGGACCGGATAGGTCAGATCTGCCGCCGCCCCGATCAGCCCGATCGGCACCCCCGCCGACAGCCAGCGCTTGCGGATACGCGCATTCAGCACCGGCGCCTCATGCCGTGGATTGGACCCGATGATCAGGATCGACCCGGCATCGTCGATCCCGGCAATTCCGCTGTTGAACAGGTGGAAATCGCGCCGCGACGGATCCAACTGCTCCCCGCGCTGTCGGCAATCCAGATTGGCCGACCCGAGCGTGCCCATCAGGTCCATCAGCGCCAGCATGCTTTCCGCGTCGCAGAGGTCGCCGACAATGGCGCCGATCCGGTCGCCTTTGACGCCCGTCAGTCGTTCGACAATCACGCCGAATGCCTGCGGCCAGGTGGCCGGAACCAGCCTGCCGTCCTGCCTCACCCACGGACGGTCCAGGCGCCGGCGCTTCAGACCATCCAGCGCGAAGCGGGACTTGTCACTCAGCCATTCCTCGTTCACGTCGTCATTCAGCCGCGGCAGGATTCGCAGCACCTCCGGCCCGCGTGAATCGATGCGGATATTGGCACCCACCGCATCCAGCACATCGACGCTGTCCGTCTTCTGCAGTTCCCAGGACCGGGCAACGAACGCATACGGCTTCGATGTCAGTGCCCCAACCGGGCACAGATCGATGATATTGGCCGAAAGCTCCGACGACAGCGCTTTCTCCACATAGGTGCCGACTTCCATGTTCTCGCCACGAGAGGTCGCGCCCAGGTCCGGAACTCCTGCAACCTCGGTGATGAAGCGAATGCAGCGCGTGCAGTGGATGCAGCGCGTCATCACGGTCTTCACCAGCGGGCCCAGGTTCTTGTCTTTGACCGCCCGCTTGTTCTCGGCATAGCGCGAGTGGTCCATGCCGTAACCCAGCGCCTGATCCTGCAGGTCGCACTCGCCGCCCTGATCGCAGATCGGGCAATCCAGCGGGTGATTGATCAGCAGGAATTCCATCACCCCGCGGCGGGCATCGCGCACCATCTTGGTGTCGGTGTGCACCACCATTCCCTCGGCCACCGGCCACGCGCAGGACGCGATCGGTTTGGGCGGCGCCTTCTCGATCTCCACCAGGCACATGCGGCAATTGCCCGCCACCGACAGTCGGTTGTGGTAGCAGAAGTGCGGAATTTCGATACCTGCCGCCTCAGCCGCCTGCAGCACGGAGGAGCCGTTGGCGACCTCAACCTCGATGCCGTCGATGCTCAGCTTGGGCATGGTTCGCTCTTCCGATAGGCGGCGAGCATGTCGGTTACCAGCACGCGGACGCGTTCAATATCCACCGTCCTACTCCGCCGCCATCGGCATCGGCGGCACGCCGGTGCGGCGCTTGTACGCGGCGATCCGCTCTTCCATCTCCGGGCGGAAGTGCCGGATCAGCCCCTGGATCGGCCATGCGGCTGCATCGCCCAGCGCGCAGATCGTGTGGCCTTCCACTTGGCGGGTGACCTGCTCGAGCGTGTCGATCTCCTCCGGCTCCGCGCGGCCCTGCACCATCCGGTACATCACCCGCATCATCCAGCCGGTGCCTTCGCGACACGGCGTGCACTGGCCGCAGCTTTCGTGCTTGTAGAACTGGGACAGTCGGGCGATGGCACGGATGATGTCGGTGGATTTGTCCATCACGATGACAGCCGCAGTGCCCAGCGCACTTTTTACGTCGCGCAGACTGTCGAAATCCATCAGCACGTCATCGCAGACCGATTTCGGAATCACCGGCACCGACGCGCCGCCCGGGATCACCGCCAGCAGGTTATCCCATCCGCCGCGTACCCCGCCGGCATAGCGATCGATCAGCTCCCGCATCGGGATTCCCAAAGCCTCTTCCACATTGCACGGCTTGTTCACGTGGCCGGAGATGCAGAACACCTTGGGACCGCTATTCTTCGGCCGCCCGATGGACGAAAACCAGCTTGCGCCGCGCCGCATGATGGTTGGCGTGACAGCGATGCTTTCGACATTGTTCACCGTGGTGGGGCACCCATATAGCCCGACGGCCGCAGGGAAGGGCGGTTTCATCCGCGGCATGCCCTTCTTGCCTTCCAGGCTCTCCAGCAACCCCGTCTCCTCGCCGCAGATATACGCGCCGGCACCGCGGTGCACGTAAACGTCGAGATCGAAGCCGGAGCCACACGCATTCTTGCCGATCAACCCCGCCTCATAGGCTTCGGCGATCGCCGCTTCCAGGTTCCGCGACTCGTTATAGAACTCGCCACGGATATAGATGTAGCAGGTGCCGGCACCCATCGCGAAGGATGCGATCAGGCAGCCCTCGATCAGCTTGTGCGGATCATGACGAATGATATCACGATCCTTGCAGGTGCCCGGCTCGCTCTCATCGGCGTTCACCGTCAGGAAGGCCGGCCGCCCGTCGAACTGCTTGGGCATGAACGACCATTTCAGCCCGGTGGGGAAACCCGCCCCGCCACGCCCGCGCAGGCCCGACGCCTTGATCTCGTCGATGATCGCGTCCCGCCCCTTGGCGAGGATGTCCTTCGTCCCATCCCAATCACCACGTTCGCGCGCCGCCTTCAGCCGCCAGTCGTGCACGCCGTAAAGATTGGTGAAGATGCGATCCTTGTCGTCGAGCATCACGCCTGGCTCCCCGGTTCGAATCGCAGCGTCGTCAGCGTTGTCGGCCCGCCGTCCGGCGCCGAGGTCTGACGCCCGGTCATGGAGCCCGGTTTGGGCGGCTGATCGCGGCGCAACGCATCGAGCAGTTGCGTCACCCGCTCCGCATCCAGGTCTTCGTAAAAATCGTCGTTCACCTGCACAACCGGCGCATTCACGCAGGCCCCCAGACACTCGACCTCGGTCATCGTGAACAGGCCGTCGGCGCTGGTTTCGCCCCAGCCGGAAATGTCTGTAGCGTCACGGCAGGCGCGCACCACCTCATCCGAACCGCGCAGCCAGCAGGGCGTCGTCGTACAGACCTGCAGGTGCCATTTGCCGACCGGGCGCAAATTGAACATCAGGTAGAATGTTGCGACCTCATAAACCCGGATGGGCGCCATATCGAGGCGCAGCGCCACCGCATCCATGCCCGCCCGCGGCACCCAGGCGCTGCCGGTCTGCCGCCGCATCTGCTCCTGCACCAGATACAGCAACGGGATCACCGCGCTGGCCTGACGCCCGGACGGGTATTTGGCGATATGCCGCGCGGCTTCCGCCTCGCTTTCCGCATCGAAGCTGAAGGTCGCCGGTTGTTCGACATCCTGTCCTGGGGAGCCGAAGCCGATATTCTCCGTCATCGGTCGATCTCGCCGAACACGATATCCAGCGATCCGATGATCGCCACCGCGTCGGCCAGCATATGGCGCCTGGCCAGCACGTCCATCGTCTGCAGGAACGCAAACCCGGTCGAGCGGATCTTGCAGCGGTACGGCCGGTTGGTCCCGTCGGCAACCAGATAGACACCGAACTCGCCCTTCGGGCTTTCGGTCGCGGTGTA
The DNA here is from genome assembly GCA_035475215.1 of Acetobacteraceae bacterium. Taxonomy (GTDB): domain Bacteria; phylum Pseudomonadota; class Alphaproteobacteria; order Acetobacterales; family Acetobacteraceae; genus DATDIC01. Next base: position 3,942 of record DATIMO010000347.1, read on the forward strand.
CGTCGCCCCCTGCGGAACGTGAAAACCCTCAGTGAACAACTTGAAATGATGGATCAACGCCTCCATCGAACGCTTCATCTCCGCCCGATGCGGTGGCGTGATCTTGTTGTCCTGGATACGGACCGGGCCAGGTTTCATCTTCGCCAGGCATTGCTTGATGATCTTGACGCTCTCCCGCATCTCCCACAGCCGGACCAGATACCTGTCGTAGCAATCGCCGTTGCGCCCGACCGGAATCTGGAAATCCACCTCGGCATACTTGTCGTAGGGCTGAGAACGCCGCAGATCCCACGGAACGCCGGATGCACGCAGGCATGGCCCGCTCCAGCCCCAGGCCAGCGCATCTTCCGCCGAGATCACGCCGATATCGACCAGACGCTGCTTCCATATGCGGTTTGCCGTTAGCAGTTCTTCAAGCTCGTCCACAAACTTCGGGAATGTCTCCGCCCACTCCGCGATCCGCTCCTCCAATCCGACCGGCAGGTCGCGGTTCACTCCGCCCGGCCTGTAGTAGTTGGAATGCAGCCGCGCACCCGATGCGGCTTCGTAGAACTCCATCAGCTTCTCGCGTTCTTCGAAGCCCCACAGGCTCGGCGTGATGGCCCCAACGTCCAGCGCATACGTCGTGACGTTCAGCAGATGATTGAGCACGCGTGTGATTTCGGCGAACATCGTGCGGATCCACTGCGCGCGTTCGGGTGCAGTGATGCCGAGCAGCTTTTCGGTCGCCAG
>DATIMO010000348.1:0-6519 GCA_035475215.1 Acetobacteraceae bacterium
GAACGTGCTGCCGGGGGCACTGATGATTTCGATCGTCAGCGGCTTGCCGTCGGCGCAAGTCCATTTGCCGTTCTGCTTGCGGAAGCCCTTGGCTTCCAGCAGCGCGTCGCCCTTCTTCGGGTTGAATTCAAGCGTGTCATATTTTGCCAGCAGGTCCTTGACCGCGGCGAAATAGGGCAGCAGCGGTTCATAGGGCGGCATCGGCAGCGCGGAGACCTGTGACGCGCCAAGGAAGCCGACCGCGACGAGCTGGTTGCGATCGATATAATGGCTGAGCGCCCAGCGCACGTCCTTGTCGGTGAACGGTGCGACCTCGTTGTTGACGTAGAGCGAGATCGGCCACCAATCGACGTAACCATAGGGCGGCTGCTGGCCTGTGTGGGTGATGACCTTGGGATTACCGCGGAAGATCGTCGGGAATGACGCCGGCTGAACGTCGTAGCCGGTATCGACCTGATTGGTGATCAGGGCCTGCACGGTCTGCTGCTCGCCGGTATTGGGCAGCCAGATGCTGCGGAGTATCTGCGGCATCGGGGCGAGCTTCTGGTCCGCGGCCCACCAGCTATCGCGCCGATTGAACACCTTCTGGGCCGGCGATGCAGCGATCACCTTCCAGGGGCCGGTAGTGACCGGCCAGCCCTTGGCGAGATCGAAATGCTTGAAACTGGTCCAGTCCTGGCCCTGGAAGATGTGCTTCGGCACGATGTAGATGCCGATATCGTATTTGTAGGTGGCGAAGAAGAAGAAGCGGGGGGCGGGGATCTTGAACTTCAGCACCACGGTGTTGGGATCGGTGACCGTGGCTTCGTCCAGCGCCTGCTGCACATCGACGCCCCATTTCACCTTGGGCCCGAGGTCGCGCAGACTGTTCATTGTATAGGCCACGTCTTCGGCGCTGAACGGCGTGCCGTCGCTCCAGGTTACGCCCTGTCGCGTGCGGATGGTCAGTTGTTTGAAGTCCTGCGTGTACTCGGCGGTCTCGGCGAGCCACATGTACATCTTGTCGGCGAAGGCGCTGTAATAGGCCAGCGGCTCGCAGATGATGTTCGGTCCGTTCTGGTGGTTGGAACCGATCGAGTACGGGTTCCACAGCTCGTGGTCGATCCAGCGCCCGTCGCGCCCGCCGTTCTTGATCAGGATAAGGGTGCGCTCGCGGGGCACGGTGGCCGGTTGGGCGGCTGCGATACCGGCCGGCAGCATCGCGGCGGCGCTGGTCAGCAGCCCGGCTTTGATGACGTCGCGCCGCGGCAGTTGCGGTGATGTCATGTCGTTTCCTCTATCATGGCCGGCCTGCGGGTCGTTCGCATCCTGTCATGGCCGGCACAGGCCGGCCATCCATGTCTTTGATTGTACGCGGCGCGGTTAGTCGTGGATGGCCGGCCTTCGCCGGCCATGACGGAACGAGACGGGCCGGCGACGACCACGACGGGGTGGGCCAGGCCTTCACCGGCCATCGTCCACGCGCTCACGCCCCCGTTGGCTGAGCGTTCCACATCACCAGATTGTACGTCAGATGCCAGGACGCGCCGTTGATGTAGGGATTTTCTGCGGTCGGCCAGTTCTTCCAGAATGTCGTGTTCATCGGGATGCGGTGGTAGTTCTGCACAAGCTGGATGTCCGGCAGTTCGGGCAGCCAGATTTCCATGGCAGCGTGGAACAGCTCTTTGAGTTTTGCCGTGTTCTCCGGGTCGGTGACGTACACCTCATCGACAAGCTTGTCGTATTCGGGGTTCTTCCAGCGACTGAAATTCGCCGCATGTGCGCCGGGCACCGCGATGCTCTGGCTTTGATACAGACGCAACGTGTCGTACGGCTCGCGGATGCTGCCGCCATGCCCGTAGATCGACCCAGTGAACTGTCCCTTCTGAAACCGGTTGTCGAAATCGGGCGGCAGGCTGAGGCTGGCGGTCACGCCGCGCCGTTTCAGCAACTCCGACAAGACCGGACCCATTGCCGGGCCGGAGGCGCCGAAGCCGATGATATCCAGGGTCAGCGGCTTGCCGTCCGGCCCTTCCCACATGTTTTCCTTCTTCTTGAAGCCCTTTCCGGCCAGCAGCGCGTCGCCCTTTTTCGGGTTGAATTCCAGCGTGTCGTATTTGGCCAACAGGTCCTTCACCGCGTCGAAATAGGGCAGCAGCGGCTTGTACGGCGGCATTGGCAGCGACGAGACGCTGGAAGCTCCGAGATAGGCGACCTGGATCAACTGGTTGCGGTCGATATAATGGCTGATCGCCCAGCGCACGTCCTTGTCGTCGTACGGTTTCACCTCGTTGTTGACGTAGAGCGAGATCGGCCACCAATCGACATAACCCCAGGGCGGCTTCTGGCCGGAATGGGTGATGATCTTGGGATTCTGCTTGATCACCGTAGGGAACGTCGCGGGCTGCAGCGACCCACCGAAATCCACCTGATTGGTGATCAGCGCTTGTGCCGCGGCCTGCTCACCTGCAAACGGCAACCAGACGTTGCGCAGAATCTGCGGCATCGGCGCCAGCTTCTGGTCAGCGGCCCACCAATTGTCACGCCGCTCGAACACTTTTTGGGATAGTGCGGCGTCCGTGACCTTCCAGGGACCTGTGGTGACCGGCCAGCCCTTGGCGATGTCGAAATGCTTGAAACTGGTCCAGTCCTGCCCGTCGAAGATGTGTTTCGGCACGATGTAGATGCCGATGTCGTACTTGTAGGTGGCGAAGAAGAAGAACCGCGGCGAGGGAATCTTGAACTTCAGCACCACCGTGTTCGGGTCGATGGCAGTGGCGGTGTCCAGCGCCTGCTGCACATCGACGCCCCATTTCACCTTGGGCCCGAGATCGCGCAGGCTGTTCATGGTGTAAGCAACGTCTTCCGCACTGAACGGGGTTCCGTCGCTCCATTTGATGTTCTGTCGGGTCTTGATCGTGAGCTGCTTGAAGTCCGGCGTGAACTGGAAGCTTTCCGCTAGCCACATGTACAGCTTGTCGCCGAAGGCGCTGTAGTAGGCGAGCGGCTCGTAGATCAGGTTGGGGCCGTTCTGGTGATTGGCACCGATGGCGTATGGGTTCCACAGTTCGTAATCGACCCAGCGGCCATCGCGGCTGTTGATGCCGATCAGGATCATGGTTCGGTTGCGCGGGATCGCCGCCCCGGTCTGTTGGGCGTTTGCGATGCCGGGCGGCAGCATGGCTGCGGCGGCGGCCGCGGCGCTGCCAATGATCAGGTCGCGTCGGCCCGCGCGCAATATCGATTCCGTCATGTCCGTTTTCCCCCGCAACCTAGCGGCTCCGCCCCAGGTCGTGTGCGGTGTTTGGCACCGTCGGGGGAGGGGCTGTCAAGCGCCACCCGGTAAGATGCAAACTACCGGCAGGTTAAAGAAAATGGAGATTGGCAAATTGGAATTCGACAGCTCGCACTTCACTGACGCGCTGGTCGCCGAGATGCCGGATGCGGTGGTGTATGCCGATGCGCGCGGCACGATCCGTTTTTGGAACGGTGGGGCGGCGCGCATCTTCGGTCATACGGCGGCTGAGGCGGTCGGTCAGTCGCTCGATCTGATCATCCCGGAGAGTCTCCGGGCGCGGCACTGGGCCGGGTACCACCATACGATGGCAACCGGGCAGAGCCGATACGGTACCGGCGACCTGCTGGCAGTGCCGGCACGGCGCAAGGACGGGGCGCGCATCTCGGTGGAGTTCACCATCGTTCCGTTTCGCGGGCCGGACGGCAGCATGCGCGGGATCGCCGCCGTGCTGCGTGACGTGACGGCGCGTTTCGAGGAAACCCGGGCGCTGCGCCGCGAAGTGGAAAGGCTGCGGCAAGTCACTCCATAAAAGCGGCCCCGCGCCTGAAGCACGGGGCCGAAAGGTGGCAGCGCGCCAGGACGAAGAAATGTGCTGGCGGCGCGCTGCTGCTGGGGGAGGAAGCCAGCGAACGATATGCAAGATCGCCACCGATGCTGACTTCTTCCCGGACGCAATGCGGCAAAACTGTGAACATACGCCCTGACGGCGCAACTTTCTGTGAAACCATCGATCCGGCGATGCGTCGGTCGCTAACGATTTCGTGACAGTTGGCTCCTAGCGTGAGACCGGCCGCCGCCATCACGGCGCGGCCGGGAATCCCGCAGGAGGTGGGGGAATGCGGACATATCAGGCAGGCGCGCCGCCTCCGGCATGGGAGTTGGCGTGCTGGCGGCTTGCGATAGCGCGCGACCGGATGCTGCGGCGATCGACCGGATGGGTGCGCAGCGTTCCGGGCGCCAACTGGCTGCGCCGCCAGATCCGGCGAATGGCCCTGCTGCTGTGGTGGACCGTCACGCTGCAATTGCCGCGGCATGCCGCGTGGTGGTTCCGGGCGCGGCGGACCAGACGACGGCCGGTTCCGTCACTCGCCGCGCTGATTGCCGGGTCAATCAGCCCTGCCTCACTCCGGTTCGACCCCAGCCCGGCGCCGGTGGTGAGCATCATCATCACCAGCTACGGCAAGGTGGATTACACGCTGCGCTGTCTGGCTTCGATCGCAGCCTGGCCACCGGACGCGGCGGTCGAGATCATCGTGATCGACGACGCATCGAACGACCCCGAACTGGTGCATCTGGAACTGGTGCGCGGCATCCGGCTGGTGATCAACCCGACCAATCTCGGCTATCTGCGAAGCTGCAATGTCGCGGCACGGCTGGCCCGGGGCGAATTCGTGCTGCTGTTGAACAACGATACGCAGGTCCGGCCGGGCTGGCTCGACAGTCTGGCGGCGCTGCTGGCCGCCCGGCCGGATGCCGCCGCCGCGGGATCGATGCTAATCTACCCGGATGGTCGCTTGCAGGAAGCGGGCGGTATCATCTGGAACGATGGGTCCGGGTGGAATTTCGGACGCGACGACGATGCGGACAAGCCGGCGTACAACTACGTGCGGGAGGTGGATTACTGTTCCGCGGCCTCATTGATGGTGCGTCGTGCCGTGTTCGAGCAGCTTGGCGGCTTCGACGAAGCGTTCGTCCCGGCATATTGCGAAGACAGCGACCTGGCGTTCCGGATGCGGGCGCGTGGGTGGAAGGTGCTGTATCAGCCACGGTCGCGCGTGGTGCACCTGGAAGGGGTCTCGCACGGGACCGATACGGGCAGCGGGATCAAGCGGCATCAGATCATCAATCAGCGGCGGTTCGTGCAGCGATGGGCCGGTACGCTGGCGCATGGCCATTCGGCGCCCGGCTGCCGGGTGTTGCGGGCGCGCGATCGGGCGATGGGCCGGACGATAGTTCTGGTCATCGACCACAACGTGCCGGAGCCGGATCGCGATGCCGGATCGTCCACCATGATGGGCTTCGTCGAAGCCTTGCTGTCAGCCGGGGCGGTGGTGAAGTTTTGGCCGCACAATCGGCGGTACAGTCCGGGTTACACCGAGATTTTGCAGGATCTGGGGGTGGAGGTTCTGCATGGCGGGCGGCTGGATGCGTTCGATGACTGGATCAATGAGAACGGACCCGAGCTGGATTGCGTGCTGCTCAGCCGGCCGGATGTTGCGCAGGCCTATCTGGGGGCGCTGAAGCAGCAGAGTCCGGCACGGCTGATCTACTACGGGCATGATCTGCATTTTCGCCGGCTGGCGCTGCAGGCCGAGGTGATGGCGGAGCCGGCAATCGCCCGCGATGCGGCGCGCATGGAGCGGCTGGAACGCTGGATCTGGCGCAGCGTCGATGTGGCGCTGTATCCGTCTCAGGAGGAGGCAGCCGTGGTCACCGGACTGGAGCCGAGCGTGACGGCCCGGGCCGTCGTTCCATTCGGTTTTGCCGAGTTCGGGGTGACTCGCATGCCGCCCGGCGGGCACAATCTGCTGTTCGTCGGCGGGTTCGCACATCAGCCGACCGAGCAGGCGCTGCTGTGGTTCGTTGCCGAGGTCCTGCCGCTGATCCGGGCGCGATGCAGCATGGCGCGGCTGGTCGTAGCCGGCTCACGGCCCGGGCCGAAGGTGCGTGGGTTGGCGGGCGCGGCGATTTCCATCCTGCCGGACCTGAGTGCCGAGGAACTGCGGGGCGTTTACGCGACGGCACGCGTTGTCGTGGCGCCGCTGCGCTATGGTGCGGGGGTGAAGCTGAAGGTGGTGGAGGCGCTGCGCGAAGGCGTGCCGCTGGTGACAACGCCGATCGGGGCTCAGGGGCTGCCGGGGGTGGAGCGGGTCGCGTCCGTGGTGCCGGATCCGGCGACATTTGCCGAGGCGGTGGTGCGACTGTTGGCTGATGATCTGCTCTGGCAGGTGCGCTGCGCGGCGCAACTCGGGTATGCGCGGGAGCGGTTTTCGGAAGCGGCGATGCGGGCGGCGTTTCTGGAGAGTGCGGGGATTGGCGGTAACGAGGCGGGAGAGGTGCAGCGGGCGGCTTGACTGGTGGCGGACATGCCATGCAGTGATCACGGCTGGATGCGGTGGCGGATTGGCCGGTTGCTTTCCAATCTTATCAAGGAACGCAGGTACGAAGCCGTGTTCGGGTCGCGCCGCCCTGCCAGCCCGGGACGGGGCGAGCCCAGTGTGATGCCAATGTTGCGGCGGTCT
>DATIMO010000349.1:0-5478 GCA_035475215.1 Acetobacteraceae bacterium
CCAGGCCGAATTCGGTCTGAACTGAAACCAGCATGGATGGGGGACATAACCCATGACAGCGGATGACAGCCAGAATGCCTGGGTGCTGCGGGTGCTTGGCGTCGCGGTCGGAGGCGCCGCCGCGAATTCGAGCGCTCCGGCGCGCTCGCCAGGAGAACTGTTGCCGTTATGGAGCGAAGCCAAGGAAGCGACCGACAAAGGCATCGAGCAACTACAACACGCGCTGCGCGGTCTTGACGACCCTGATTTCCAGAAGATCGCCGAATATGGGCTGAACGGCGCGACAACAGGGCAGAGCACGAACCTTATCGTCGCGCTGCGCGAGATGGACAGCGCCGCAACACCGCGGAACCGCGCCAAATTGCAAGGCGCCGTTCAGGCATTCCGCGAGTTCCTCGACGGGTCGCCTATTGTGCATCTGCTGGAGGACAACCCGTTCGGCGTCGTTGTTCCGATTCGCGACAGCCTTGGACCTGTGCTGGACGAAATCCAGCGCGCCATCGCCGCCTGATCGCCGCGCCAGATTCTCCTGATTCGAGGTCTACCAACCGGCCGAAACGTCGGCTCGTGCTCATCATGCCTCGCGAAGGCGGGTGGCGGGGATCAATCGCCGCTCAAGCTAAGCTGGCACTCTCGCATCGGCGTGCAGCAGCTTCTCGTGCTTCAACTCATCCCAAAGCTGGCGCGGGATCTTCATCCGCATCAGCTCCAGATTCGTCCGGAACTCCGCCACCGTTCGCGGCCCCGGAATTGTCGCGGCCACTGCCGGATGAGCTAACGGGAACTGCAAGGCTGCCGCCGGCAACGGCACGTTGTGCCGGTCGCACACCGCCTGAATCTTCTTCACCCGCTCCACCACGTCTGCCGGCGCCGGCGCGTAGTTCCACGTGTCACGTCCCGCCAGGATACCCGAATTCAGCGGCCCGCCGATCACGATCGAAGTGCCGCGCTGTTCGCAGAGTGGCAGCAGATCGTCCAGGGGCGCCTGTTCCAGCAACGTGTAGCGGCCGGCCAGCAAAAACACGTCCCACTCACCCCAACCCATCGCTTCCAGAAGCACCTCTTTCTCGTTCACCCCGATGCCGATCGCGCTCACCACGTCCGCCTGCTTCAATTCGGTCAATGCTCGGTAGCCGCTGTCGCGCAGCACCTTCATATGACCGGATGCCGCATCCTTGTGCTGATAGGCTCCGATATCGTGCACATACAGGATGTCTATCTTGTCCAAGCCCAGCCGTTGGTAGCTGTCCTCGACCGACCGCATGATTCCGTCATGCGAATAGTCATAGACCACGGTAAACGGCAGGGGCGCCGTGCGCCCGTCGGTGCTCGCGTCCTGCCCCCGCCGCGGCTTCAGCAGCCGCCCCACCTTGGTGGACAACACCCATTCATTGCGCGGCTTGTCGCGCAGCGCATCGCCCACGCGCCGTTCAGACGCACCGACGCCATAGAACGGCGCAGTATCCACATAGCGCACGCCGGCGTCCCACGCGGCACGCACCATCGCCTCGCTTTCCTCGCGCGACACCGGAATGCGGCTGCCCCCCATCGTCGCGGTGCCGAAGCCAAGAACGGTCACCTGTAAATCCGTGCGTCCGACGCGGCGCTTTTCCCATGTGGCCATGACCATCTCTCCCGATACCTACAAGCGATGCGAATATTCTATGGAAAGATGATGGAGCGGGATACTCTGTCAGGCAAATCCTGGGAGGAATCGGCGGATGGATGCGGCTGCTGTACGAATGACCCGGCTCCAGGCCTTGGCAGCCGAGCTCGCCGCGATTCGGGCAGTGGAACAGCCGATCGCCGGCGAGAGCGATCTGCGCAAGCTTGCGCATCGGCTCGGGTTATCGGCGCTATGCCTTTCGGGCGGTGGCATCCGAAGCGCTTCATTCTGCCTTGGCGTGTTGCAGGCGCTGGCGAGTGCGAAGCTGCTCGCGCGATTCGATTATCTCTCGACGGTTTCGGGCGGCGGTTACATCGGCTCATGGCTGCAAACCATGCTCGACCGCCGTGGCACGGCGGAGGCCGCCGAAGCCGCACTCGGCGATCCCGATGATCCGCCGGTCGAGCTGCTCGGACTGCGGGAATACACCAACTATTTGTCACCTCAGGGCGGGTTGTTTTCGACCGACACCTGGACGGGCGGGGTGCTTTTCCTGCGCAACGTACTGCTCAACTGGATGGTCTACCTGCCGCTGCTGCTGATATCGGTCCTGCTGGCGATCTTTTACCGCACCGCGATCTGGACCATAGCGGGCCTTCCGCGCGCGCAGCTTGCGTTGATAGCGGTCGGCGCAGTTTCGGTGGCGGCCGGCACGTTTTTCGCCGCTCGGATGATACCGGATCATCGCCCCCGCAACGGCGGCAGTATTGAGTATGCCGCCCCGCGGACCATCGCGCTTGCGGTCTGTCTGCCGGCATATATCTGGGCCGGGCTCGCACCACTATCGCAAGGCCTGACTGATGAGGTCGGTGCTGCGTCGCCAATCTCGGCGCTCCTGATCGCCTACTGGGCGGCACTGACTGCCGGCTACGGCATGGCTTGGGTCCGGTCGTGGCGTGCGCGCCAGGGAGGCCAACTGTATCTTCTGAACGCCATAGCCTTTGGCGGCGCCAGCGTCGTTTCGACAGCGGTGATCGGTGCCGGTGCCCTCCTGGCAGGCCGGGTTCCGGTATCCGAACGGGCGCAGGCACTGGCCGTGCTCGGGCCGCTCTGGCTGATGGTCGCATCCGGCATCCATTCCGCCGTCTTCGTTGGTTTACGACGCGAGAGCTCGCTTTTCGATCTGGACCGGGAGTGGTTGGCGCGGGTGAGCGCGCTGAAACTCCGGGCCGGTTTTCTCTGGACGGTGTTTGCGTTCTGCAGCCTGTCCCTGACCTGGCTGCTGCATCAGCCCGCCTCGCCGCCTACCTGGGTCGCAGCGGTCATGACGCTGGCAAGCGGATCGATCGCGGCGTGGCTCGGAAAGCAGGCCGGCTCGCAGGTTGGCGTTGTGGTCAGCGCGATAAGCCGCTCCCAGCGCATGCAGACGCTGGCTCTGAACCTGCTCTCGGCGCTGTTCATTGCCGGCCTGCTCGCGGTGCTCGGGATGGTGACGGACGCAGCGCTCGGCAAAATTCAGGATATCGCGGCCGCGCATCTGTTCCGACTCAACCCGCAATGGCTGTGGAGCCCCGAGCAAGCGGTGCTCGTTCCGATCTACAATGCGCCGTGGCTGCTGTTCGCGGTGCAGGGCGTGGCCCTGCTACTGCTGTTGGTCGCAATCCTGTGGGTCAACCGGCGGGTCAACGTGAACCGCTATTCGCTGCACGCCGTGTATCGCAACCGGCTCACGCGGGCCTTTCTTGGCGCCGCCCGCGGACCTGCGCGCCGCGCCGATCCGTTCACCGACTTCGATCCGGACGACAATCTGCCGCTCGCCGCGCTCGGCGATCCGCTATGTCAACGCCGGCTATTCCCGGTCATCAATCTGACATTGAACCTGACCGCTGGCGGCGCGACGGCCTGGTCGGAACGCAAGGCGATGGCGTTCACAGCCACCCCGGTCGCATGCGGGGCGCCGCTGATGGTAGTCAGCGGACACCCGGTCGGACGCGGCACCGACCCGCAGGGGGTTTATGTGCCCACCTCGATATATGCCGGCATGGAAAATCCGGGTGCGGATCCGGCAAAAGCCACGGGCATTTCGCTTGCTACAGCAATGACCATCTCCGGTGCCGCGGTCAGCCCGAACTGGGGTTATCACTCCTCCACGTTGACAGCCTTCGTGATGACCCTGTTCAACGTACGGCTCGGCGCCTGGCTGCCCAACCCCGCCGCCGCCCGCACCGTGGAGGAGCTGCGGATGGCAATGCCGAAACGCAGCCTCATGTCGATGCTCGGCGATCTGCTGGCATTGAGCCGCGTCGATCGGCCCGCTATCTATCTTTCCGACGGCGGTCACTTCGAAAATCTCGGGCTTTACGAGATGCTGCGCCGCCGCTGTCGCCTGATCCTGGTCATCGACGCCGGCGAGGATGCCGCCTGCGCGTTCGAGGACCTCGGCAACGCGCTGCGCAAGGCGGCGATCGACATGCAGATCACTGTCGAGTTCGACGCCGCGCCGCGGATCGTGCCCCGAACCGACACCGCCGGCGCCGATACCGCACTAGGGTTTGCCGTCGCCAAAATCCATTATCCCGAGCAGGCCGAGCAGCAGCAATGCGGTAGACTGGTTTATCTGAAGCCCAGTTTGCTGCCGGACCTTCCTGAAGACGTACGAGCTTACGCGAACCTGCACGCGACGTTTCCTCACGAATCGACACTGGAGCAGTTCTTCACGGAAAGCCAATTCGAAAGCTATCGCGCACTTGGTCAATTCCAGATGCAGCGGTTGATCGGGGATTCACCGAGCGGCGATCTGACGGCGCTGTTCGCAACGGCGGGTGCTGCCTACGAGGGGCCGGCGGCGGAGTTCGACACGGCGGGCTGAAGCGGATCAGACGCGGCCTGCTTATCGGTCTCCGACCGGGCGCAGCATGCGGGATGGCAGGATCCCCCGCTGCCCGTTTTCGAGCAGCACGTCGTACGTGATCTGCGGCCCGCTTGGCCCTTGGGTCGGCCAGACCCGGGTGATGCGCCCGCGCACCCACTGCCGGCCATACTTTGCTTCGATCACCTGGCCGGCTGCGAACGCGCCGGCCGGGTTGCCCGGAGCGACGCGCGGGGCCGCGGGTGGAGGTGCACCGAGGGCGCGTGTCGCCGGATTGGCGGCACCGGGGTACAGCACTTCCCACTGCTGGGCGACCGAGAGGCCATTGCTGGCGTTGTCCTGACCCACGATTTGCCCGGATGGATCGCGCCACCGCGTCCGCCCCCGCTGGTCCAGCGGCCGGCCTGTGTATAAGTGGCGCCATCGATCGCGATGATCCGGCCGGCTGTGGCCCGATATGTCTGCTTCGCCTCATCCGTGGCAAGCTGTTCTGCGACGCACTGCTTGAGCTTGCTGTCCGGCTGCCAGTTGGCGCACCAACTCTCGGCGTCCTGGCGGGTGATCTTGCCCTCGGCAGTGGCATGGGCGGTCCCGAGGCCCGATTTTGACGTGATCGAGGGGCTGAGGCACTTGCTGCATAGCGACAGCCACTCCGATGCTGCGCTGGTGGGAATGGCGCCTGTCAGCGCGAACAGCGCCGCCGCAAACATGATGTCGCGCAGGGTCGTGGGCCGGACGAACGTCATCGCTACCGCCGCTCCTTCAGAGATGGATCATCGTGACCCACTGGATAACGGATGGAAAGCGTATCGTCCCGGCTCCGGGTACACTGAGGAGGACCTCGGGATGCTACTGACGCACGAAGGACGATCGCCGCGAGTTGCAGCGGGAACCCGCGTCGCACCCAATGCGGTGCTCAGCGGAGACGTGACGGTCGGAAGCAACTGCTCAATCGGCTTTGGCGCAGTGCTTACAGCCGAAAGCGGGCCGATCAGCATCGGCG
>DATIMO010000350.1:0-10948 GCA_035475215.1 Acetobacteraceae bacterium
AAGCACCCAATACTGGCGCACCAATTCGACCACGAGCGCGCGCGCTGGAGTAAGTTTCTCTACTCCTGAGCGTTTACTCACATTCTGGTACTGGCGTGTAGGCTCGTAGACGGTTACCTGAACATCTCCTAACGAGCCGAGAGCCGCCTCGATCTTCGACCGCACATCCTGCCAGTCTAACCTACCATTCCCGCTGCCAAGCGGGGGTAACGCGACGGAGTGGATATCGTTCTCCGCGATCACGCGCTTCAAGTCCTCCAGACCAGCCACGATCCACTCGACTTTGGACGGATGTCGCCAATGCTTTTTGGTCGGGAAGTTGATGATCCATTTTGGGCCGATCAGATTCTCCCGCTCCGTCACAAACATCCGGCCGACCGAAATCTGCTTATGTTTGCAAGCGGCTTCATAACGTGAGTAATTGTCAGGGAAGGCTTCCTTGAACATCAAGGCGATGCCCTTACCCATGACACCAACGGTGTTGACAGTGTTGACTAGGGCCTCCGCCCCAGAATCAAGCAGGTTTCCGGTCGTGAAGGTGATCATCAGACGTACCATCCTGGTCTGGTGATGACTTGAAGCGGGCAGCCGCACGCCTTCGCGTCGCTCTGCACCGATGCCCTAGTCGCATCACTATAACACATAATCCCTAGCATAGCGTCAATCCGAAGGTGGCGGTATACGAGCGCCTCGGCCTGATACCGTTCGAACTTACCCGGATTTTCGGGATCTCGTTTGAAGTCTCGGCGTTGAAGTATCTGCCAATCGATCCAACCAAGGTCTGCCAGGTCGTCCGAAAACTGGGCCGTTGCAAGGTAAGCATGCCGGTCAGTGAAGACGAAGGGCACGCCCTGGCTGCGCAGCTTTGACAGAGATGAAACGAAGATCACGATCTCCTCGATTGGACGCTGACGAATCCCGTTGAATCCCGTCTTGATGTTCAACAACATGGGTGTGAATGGAGTGAAATAGAATGGGACGTAATCACTTAGAGTCCCATGCGGCGGGCATGGCACGGAACGGTCATGTCGCTTCTCAATCAAGTCAGAATTACCAATGGGCATAAAGTGCGGATCGCGTATGGTAGCATTCCGGCAATGCATGCCATTAGCGAGAATCCATGAGACATTGTCACGATGCACTATCCGGAAGATCAGCGCCCTTCCTTGGGTAAGGCTTTCTGACATGGCTCAGCCGCCGGCGCCTCACCGTCGCTCCGCGGGACTTGGCGCTAAGCATTGGCATGGTTCATCCCGATTCGCAAGAGTCCTTCCGGGCGCAAGGCAGATCGGCCCCGCCCCCGTGGCATCGCCCAAATTCAAACTGACGCACCACCCAATCATGGTCCAACTTTCCTTCGTTTGAGCGCGTGATTTCACGCTTTCCGACGGGTCCGCCTCAAGCGATCACGCGCTAATCTGCGCCGGCGCACTCTTGCTGGTGCTGTGGCCCCGATCTCGGGCGGCAGAGGCCGCCGGGAGTTCCGGCGGGAACTGGAAGCTTGCCGGGAATCGGGATGGACGACGAGGGTCATCATGAACACCCGAGTCGGCAGGAGGATCAAATGGCGAAGTCTGCTCGTTGCAAATCCATTCCGGCGGCCATGAAGGCGACCCATGATGCCATTCTGGCGCTGACGGATGATTTCTGCGGTGAGCATCTGAACCCGGAATATCGAGACCTGGCGCGGCGGATGACGGCGGCGTTGTGTCGCAAGCGCCCCAGTCCGTTGGCATCGGGACAGCCACGCGGCTGGGCGTGCGGGATCATTTACGAGCTGGGTCAGCTCAATTTCCTGTCCGACCCGGCAACCCGGCCCTGCATGGCGTCAGCCGACATCTGCGCCGGATTTGGCGTGAGCCCGAGCACCATGCATGCCAAGGCAAAGGCCGTTTCCACGGCGCTCGATACCAGTCGGATGGACCCGACCTGGATGCTGCGAAGCCTGATCGAGCAGAATCCGCTGATCTGGATGGCGTCGGTGAACGGATTGCTGGTGGACCTGCGGGATATGCCGCAGGAGGTACAGGAGATCGCGTCCAAAAAGGGCATCATTCCGTTCATTCCCGCCGAGCCTCGGGAATAGGACCGGGCATTACGGGGGTATGAGCGGGCGATCGTCGATTGATCAGCCGACCAATAAGCGCAGCAGCAGATCGGTCACCGGCTCCGGCTGTTCCTGCTGCACCCAATGGCCGGCACCGTCGATCAGATGACAGCCCAGCATGTGCGTGCACACGGCGCCTTGCATACGCTCGATGGCGCCGGGAGCCTGGTAGATGCCCCAGTCGCTCGCGCCGGCAATGAAGACCGACGGCACGTCGATCGTGCGGCCTGCGAAAACCTGAAGCTCCGCGGTATCGATCCCGCTGGTGCGGCATCGATACCATTGCAAACCACCCTGGAAACCGGTGCGTTCGAATTCTGCAGAATATACGGCGAGCGCGGGTTCGGTGAGCCAATCGCAGGCAGCGATCTGCGCCGCGGTCGGCATGTGCTCCGCCACGGTTTCCGCCATGGTCCGGTGCAGGTTCATGATGTAGTAGGTGGGCAGCTTCGCCACTTCGCCGGCGGTCCATGATGCCAGCGGGAACGGCCGGTTGCCCGGCCAATCGGCGCTTTTGTGGTGGTAATAGGCACGCAGGAACGCGTGCACGCCCTGCGGGCAGCCATGCATGTCGGCGTTGGCCTGCCGGGTCGAGTAGTACCATTGGTAATGCTTCCGCGGCGGCGTCAGCTGGGCCAGCGCCTCATGGATGCTGGACTCGGGTCCAGGCGTGTCGGGCGGCGGGCTCCGCGCCGTGTCGAACGGCAGCGCCGGCGGGCCGGCAAAAGGTGCGCTCATCAGCGCGACGCGGCGGAAGATGTCCGGCCGCAGCAACGCACACCAGGCTGCGACGGGCGACCCGAAATCGTGCCCCACCACCGCGGCGACCGAACGATGACCCAGCGCCGAGACCAGGCCCAGCGCGTCCCGGACCAGGTTCAGCAGACCAAAGTGGTGCAGATCGCCGTCATAATCGGCGCTCCAGCCGGTGGTGCGCCCGTAGCCTCGCTGGTCCGGTGCGATAACATGGAACCCGGCGGCGGCGAGGGGCAGCATGATCTTCCGCCAGGACCAGGCCAATTCGGGGAAGCCGTGCAGCAGCAGGATGCAGGGACGGCCAGGGTGTTCGAACCCGGCCTCCAGAAGGTGCATTCGCAGGCCGTTGATGTCGGGGACGAAGCGGGAGCGTATGCCGGACGGAAGTACGGCTGGGTCCAGCGGCGCAAGGTCGGTCATTGTGGCTTCCGGCATTCGGAAATGGGGTGTTACGATGGCAATTCGTAACCCATGGCGGTTTCAATCGCGATGGTCCGCTGCACGGCCGGTCGCATCATCATGCGATCATGATGAGCGGTGAGATTGGGGAATGATCCCAGCGGCGGGTGCAGCGAGTTGGCGAAGCGCCAATAGAGTCGGAACAGATGGATATCGACGACCGAATACGAGCCGAGCGCCCAGTCGCGGCTGCCCAGGCGCTGGTCGGCTACCGCGAACACCTTGCCGCCGCGCTCCAGGCCCAGCGCACGCGCCGGATGGATGGTGGACGCGATGAACGACATCCAGGAAAGCGCCTGGGCTTCGATCTCGATGTCGCCATCCTGCAGCAGATTTGCTTGCGGGAAGCGTCGCGCCAGATAGAACAGGATCGCGGCGACTTCGGTAAGCGGACGTCCATCGATCAGCAGAACCGGAACCTTGCCGTCCGGATTGAGGTTCAGGAAAGTCGGCGACCGGGTCTCCTTGCGGGTGAATGAGACCACGTGCGTGTCGAACGGAACGCCGATCTCGTGCAGCGCGATGTGCGGCGCCATCGAACTTGATCCCGGCGCCAGATAAAGCGTCAGCATGGCAGTTCCTCCCGGATCGCATGATTGCGGGATCGGCGGCATCGCGTCAAAGTTCCCGGTGCGCGGCGCGGCATCAGCGGAGGACATGGCCATGGATGAAACCCGGGTTGCGTGGCCGACGAAGCAGCGGGAGCTGCAGAGCGCGAAATTCGACTCGGCGGTCTGGAACGATTTCACGTTCCGGGACGACGACGTCGTGATCGCGACATATGAAAAGGCCGGCACCACCTGGGTGCAGCAGATCGTCGCGCAGCTTATCTTCCAGGGCGAGACGGGCGTGGATGTACCGACCATCTCGCCGTGGCTGGATATGCGACTGCCGCCGGCTTCTGAAAAGCTGACGATGCTGAAGGCCCAGCGGCATCGGCGGTTTCTCAAGACACATCTTCCGGTGGATGCGCTGGTGTATTCACCGAGGGCGAAATACCTTTATGTCGGCCGGGACGGGCGTGACGTCGCCTGGAGCCTGTATAATCACTTGACCAGCTACACCGATGCATATCTCGATCAGCTCAATGCGCTGCCTGGATGGGATGGCCCGCCGTTGCGCAGGCCGGATGGCCCGGCGCGCGCGTTCTTCTTCGAGTGGATGACGCGGGATGGGTGGCCGATCGGTCCGTTCTGGGATCACGTCCGTGGCTGGTGGGCGATTCGTGACCTGCCAAACCTGATGCTGCTGCATTATGCGGCGCTGAAGGCGGACCTGCCGGGCGAGATCCGGCGCGTTGCGGAATTCCTGGGGATCGAGGTCGATCCGCAACACTGGCCGGCCATCATCGAACACTGCAGCTTCGGGTTCATGAAGGCGCATGCGGCGGATTTTGCGCCTCGTCGGGGCAGCGGATTTGCAGGTGGCGCTGATAGTTTTATCCACAAGGGTACGAATGGTCGCTGGCGAGATGTGCTAAGCGAAGCGGAATGCGGGTGGTATGATGATGTTGCCGGGCGGCAACTCGGTCAGGACTGCGCACGCTGGTTGCAGGGTGGGGCTGTGCGGGCGTGACGGGCGCAGGTTCGGGCCGGCACAGGCCCACCCATGATGTCGTTTCGGGTCCGCTGGGACGGAACGATTCAGCAGCACCGCGATCATGTTGACCAGACCAGCAGGTCCAGGGCGGGGCACGTCCAGGGCGGGAACATCTCCATGGATGCTCAGCCGGCCCCATCTGCCCCCTGTCCAAGCGCGCGCATAGCGTCTAATCCGCGCCCATGCATAAGCCCACCCAAACCCGCCCATGATGTATTTCAGCCGCCTGAAGACCGCCCTGATCCTGGGCGCCTGCCTGCTCGGGGCGATTCTGTGCATCCCCAATGCCACGCGCGCGCCTGCATCGTGGATGCCGTGGCGACAGGTGCATCTGGGGCTCGACCTGCAGGGCGGCAGCTATCTGCTGATGCAGGTCGATATGGGCAGCGTGATCACGCAGCGGCTGAAGGGGCTGGTCGATCAGGTTCGCAGGGCGCTGGTGCAGAAAAGCCTGTTCTATCGCACCATCGAGGCGCAGCCGGGGCAGAACCGGGTGGTCGTGCAGTTGCGTGATCCCGGGCGCCTGCAGGACGCTTTGGCCACGCTGCAGCCGCTGATCTCATCCGAGGGCGCCATCGGCACTCCGGACCTGACCATCGCCTCCATCCCGAGCGGACAGATCACCGTAACGCTGTCGCCGGTCGCGCTGCATGATCGGGCGGTGGCGGCGATGCAGCAATCGATCGAGATCGTTCGCAGGCGCATCGATGCCACCGGCGTGGTGGACCCGCAGGTGGCGCAGCAAGGCACCAATCGGATCGTGGTGCAGCTTCCCGGCGTCGGCGATCCGGACCGGATCAAGCAATTGCTGGGCACCACGGCGCACATGACGTTTCAGCTTGTCGATGAGTCGGCGAATCCGACGGGGTCCAGCCCGCCGCCGGGGGTCGAGTTCCTGCCGATGCAGGAGAACCCCAGCCAGAAGATCGCGGTGTATGACCGGGTTGACGTGGATGGCGGCGACCTGACCGACGCCCGCGCCGGGAACGATCAGCAGACCGGGCAGTGGGTGGTGAACTTCACGTTCAACGCGGTGGGGGCGCGTCGTTTTGCCGACATCACGCGGGCCAATGTAGGTCGCAGGTTCGCGATCGTGCTGGACAACAAGGTGATCAGTGCGCCGGTGATCCGGGAGCCGATCATGGGCGGGCGGGGTCAGATCAGCGGCAGCTTCACCGCCGCCTCGGCGTCGGACCTGGCCTTGCTGTTGCGCGCCGGCGCATTGCCGGCGCCGCTGACCGTGGTGGAGCAGAACAGCATCGGGCCGGAGCTTGGTGCGGATTCAATCCGCGCCGGGGCAATCGCGCTGGGCGTGGGCTTCCTGCTCGTGGTCGGCTTCATGGGCTTCTTCTATGGCCTGCTCGGCTGGTTCGCGAATATCTGCCTGGTGGTGAACCTGATCCTGATGCTGGCCATCATGTCGCTGCTGCAGGCGACGCTGACCTTGCCGGGCATGGCGGGCATCCTGCTGACATTGGGGATGGCGGTGGACGCCAACATCCTGATCAACGAGCGGGTGCGGGAAGAACAACGCAACGGGCGTCCGCCATTGCAGGCGCTGGAGCATGGTTTCGAGCGAGCGTATCGGACTATCTTCGATTCCAACGCCACCGCATTCCTGGCCCACGTGATGCTGTTCATCTTCGGATCGGGTCCGGTGAAAGGCTTCGCGGTGACCATCACGGTGGGTATTGCGACCAGCCTGTTCACCGCCTGGATGCTGACGCGCCTGCTTGTCTCGCGCTGGTATATCGCCACGCGTCCCCGTCTTCTGCCGGTCTGATAGCCATGTTCCTGAGTTTTCTGCTTCGCCCGCATTTCCGGCTGGTCCCGGACGGGACCCGCATCCAGTTCATGCGGGGCCGGTTCATGGGGCTGATCGTTTCAGCGGTGCTATCGACCGCCTCGATCATTCTGTTCATCCATCCCGGCCCGAGGCTGGGCATCGATTTCTCGGGCGGCATCGTGATGGAGGTGCGCACGCCGGGGCCAGCCGATTTTGGCCAGATCCGTGCGGCGCTCAGCGCGGAGAACATCCCAGAGCAGGGGGTGCAGCGCTTCGGCGCGCCGGACGAGGTGCTGATCCGTCTGGGCGTACAGCCGACCGCGCAGGAAACCGATGCGATGGTGAACAGGATCCGGGCGGCTTTGGACAAGGCCGTGCCCGGTACCAAGCTGCTGCGCACCGACGCCATCGGTGCGTCGGTTTCGGCGGAGCTGCTGCGTAACGGCGTGCTCGCGCTGGTCGTCAGTTTGGCAATGATCCTGGTCTATATCTGGTTCCGCTTCGAGTGGGAATTCGCAGTCGGCGCGGTGGTGACGCTGATCCTGGATATCACCAAGGCGGTGGGATTTCTCGTGGTCACCCGGTTCGATTTCGATCTGGTGATGGTGGCGGCGATCCTGACCATCCTGGGCTATTCCACCAACGATAAGGTGGTGGTGTACGACCGGGTGCGGGAGAATCTGCGCAAGTACAAGACGTTGCCGTTGCGGGACCTGATCGATCTGTCGATCAACGAGACACTGAGCCGAACGTTGGGAACGTCGATGACGCTGTTCCTGGCGGCGCTGCCGCTGGCGTTGTTCGGGCCTACGTCGATTTCGGACTTTGCGTGGGTGATGCTGTTCGGGATCGTGGTGGGGACGTCATCGTCCATCTTCATCGCGGCGCCGATCCTGCTGTTTCTGGGTGAACACCGGCTGCGGCGGGATTCAACCGCGGCGACGGTGGCGAAGGTCCGCAATGCGCAGAATCAGCCAGCAAAGAGCCCGCCGGCAAAACCACGGAATGACAGGGCAGCCGTGCGCAGGCCGTGAAGCGGCTGGTTGGTTGTCATCCCGGGGCAAGCCCGGCTTGGCCCCGGCACCCACTCGTCAAGCCGCGAAGAATTGACGTGGCTTGCACGATCGGAATGGATGTCGCCGCATCACATTCCCGGCCGCCGATCTCTTGTGCCGGCCGCGCGCTCGAAATGATGCCCGACCCGCAACACCGTGGCATCCCCCCAGGCAGGTCCCATGATCTCAATCCCCAACGGCAGGCCCGCTGCGGTAAACCCCCCGCACACCACCAGCGACGGCACGGCCGCCACATTCGCAACCGTGGTCAGGAACGGACGCGCGAACCCCTCATCCGGTCGTTGTTCGGTCAACAAGGGCGCGGCTCCGGCGGTCGGCACCGTGACCAGCACGTCGAACCGCTCGAACTGCTTCGCCACAGTGGCAATCAGGTCCGTCCGCTGCCGCTGCGCCGCGATGTAATCCGCCGCCCGGATCAGCGCCCCACCCAATACCCGCACCCGAAACACCCGCGAGTAATCCGCCAGCCGCGTCCGCAACGCCGGCTCATGCAGCGCAAACGCCTCGGCGGAGATGATCACGCGGCCGACCGCATTGAATTCCTGCACCGGGGGCAGCACCGCCTCGTCCACCCGGCAGCCCAAGCCCTTCAGCACCGCCACTGCCCGCGAGATCATCTGCAGCACTTCGGGGGACCCGGGCACATCATGCTCGTGGAACCGGCGCAGCAGCCCGACCTTCAGACCCTTGACCGGTGCCACAATGCTGCGCGCGTACGCCACGCGCGGCCCTGCCACCGAGGCCGGATCAGCCGGATCATAGCCGGCGAGCGCGTCCAGCAGGATGGCGCAATCCTGTGCCGTCCACGCCATCGGACCGACCGTGTCCAAACTCGGCGCCAGCGGAATAACCCCGCGCCGCGAAACCAGCCCCGGCGTCGGCTTCAGCCCGGCAATCCCGCAATACGCCGCTGGCAGCCGGATGGAGCCGCCGGTGTCCGAACCAAGTGCTCCCAGCACCAGCCCGGCTGCGACGGCCGCACCAGCCCCGGAACTGGACCCGCCGGTGTAGCGCCTGGCGTCCCACGGATTGCGTGCCGGTGGCCAAGGCAGGTCGAATGCCGGCCCGCCGATCGCGAATTCATGTGTGGCAAGCTTTCCCAGCATCACAGCACCGGCGGTACTCAGCCGCCGAACGGCCTCGGCATCTTCGTCGGGTATGTTGTCGGCCAGCAGCTTGGAATGGGCCGTCGTTCGGATCCCGGCGGTGTTGAAGATATCCTTGTAGCCGACCGGGATCCCGGCCAGCGCCCCCCGCCGACTGCTCCGTCCGACGGCACGGGCAGCGGCCAATGCCTGCCGCTCCGTCACGGTCACGAATGCATTCAGCTCCGGATTGAGCGCCTCGATCCGCGCCAGCAAGGCGCGGGTCAGTTCCAGGGGCGACAATTTCCCGGCAGCAATAAGCCGACCGGCCTGAGCGATGGTAAGCGGTGGTCCCTCCGGAACCCGACTCATCGGCGCGGGCGAACAGGCTTGCGTTCCGGCTGCGCCTTGCCGGTCCGCACCGGCAGCCGGAACGCATAGGCCAGATCATCGGCCATCGGACGGTCCCGCGGGATCAATGTAATCAGCCCGGCAAGCTGCCGCCAGGCCAGCACCAGGTCTGCCATCTGCCCAGGATTCAGCGTCAGCCCCGCACGCGCCACCATGGCCTGCATTTCGGCGGGACTGACGGGCGGCGCAGACTTGATCGGTGCGGCTGCCATTGGGACTTGAGACTCTTTCGGAACGGCATGGAATCCTTATCCAGCCGTTTCCGCCGGAGCAAGCGGGATCGGCACCATAACCGTCCCGATCGGCTCGATTCGCTGGCCGTTCTCGCGATCGAACACATGCAGGTGCGTCGGGTCCGGCCGAACCGTCAGGCGTTCGCTGGCCGGCGCGGCACCTGCCAGCTTCACCACCAGAGCCTGGCCGCCCGAAGCCAGCCGTCCGTGCACCACTGTCTCGGACCCCAGTGGCTCGATCAGATCAACGGCCAGTTCCAGGCCGTCCCCGGCGACAATCAGATGTTCGGGTCGGATCCCCACGGTGATCGGATAGCCGTCCGGCTGGTCACGTTTGCCATCGGCCAGCGGGATCAGCGGCCCGGCCTGCAGTTGTACGGCGGTTCCGCCGCGCGCCAATGTGGCCGGCAGAAAATTCATCGCGGGGGCGCCGATGAAACCGGCCACGTAAATGTCGGCGGGACGCTCGAACACCTCCATCGGCGTGGCGAACTGCGCGGCGCGGCCGTGGTTCAGCACCAGCAGACGGTCGCCCAGCGTCATCGCCTCGACCTGATCATGCGTCACGTACAGGCTCGTGACGCCCAGGCGTCGCTGCAGCCGCCGGATTTCTGCGCGCATCTGCACCCGCAGCTTGGCATCGAGGTTGGACAGCGGCTCATCGAACAGGAACAGCTTGGGCTCCCGCACGATCGCCCGGCCCATCGCGACGCGTTGCCGCTGACCGCCAGAAAGCTGGCGCGGCTTGCGCCTCAGCAGGTCGTTCAGGCCGAGCAGTCCCGCCGCCTCCTCCACGCGCCGCCGAATGTCGGCGCGGGACAGGCCGCGGATGCGCAGCCCGTAGGCCATGTTGTCGAACACTGTCATGTGCGGATAGAGCGCGTAGTTCTGGAACACCATCGCTATGTCCCGTGCCGAGGGGTCGAGTCCGATGATGTCGCGCCCATCCAGTACGACCCTGCCGCCGGTCGGCCGCTCCAGCCCGGCGACCAGTCGCAGCAGCGTCGATTTGCCGCAGCCGGAGGCACCGACGATCACCAGCATTTCGCCGTCCGGCACCAGCAGATCGACGCCATGCAGCACCGGGGTTGCACCGAAGCTCTTGCGCAGCCCCATCAACTCCAGCTTTGCCACTACTTCTCGCCTTCCGTCAGTCCGGCGACAAACCAGCGTTGCATCAGCACCACCACCACCACCGGTGGGATCAGCGCCAGCACCGCGGTGGCCATTACCCCGGCCCAGTCGGTTTCCGATTCCACACCGATCATCCGCACGATGCCGATCACGATTGTGTCCAATCGTGGATTGGTCGCTACCAGCAACGGCCAGAGATACTGGTTCCAGCCATAGACGAACAGGATCACGAACAAAGCGGCGATATTGGCCGCCGAAACCGGGATCAGGATGTCGCGCAGGAAGCGCAGCGGGCCGGCGCC
>DATIMO010000351.1:0-2209 GCA_035475215.1 Acetobacteraceae bacterium
GTCGTCCCTGCGAACCGGCATCATGGCAGGCAGCCCGTGCCCGATCGAAGTGATGCGGCGCGCCGTATCGCAGATGCATCTGTCGGAGATCACCATCGCCTACGGCATGACAGAAACCAGTCCGGTCAGTTTCCAGACCACCACCGATGATCCGCTGGAACGCCGAGTCTCCACCGTGGGGCGCGTCCAGCCGCATACCGAAGTGAAGATCATCGATGCCGAAGGTCGCATCGTGCCGCGTGGCTTGCCGGGCGAATTATGCACGCGCGGCTATTGCGTGATGCTCGGCTATTGGGGCGATGTGGAACGCACCCGCGAAGCGATCGATCCGGCCCGGTGGATGCACACCGGTGACCTGGCGACCATCGACGCCGAGGGCTACTGCAATATCGTCGGTCGCATCAAGGACATGATCATCCGCGCTGGGGAAAACGTGTATCCGCGCGAAGTCGAGGAATTCCTGTACCGGCACCCGAAAATCCAGGACGTGCAGGTGTTCGGAATACCGGACGCAAAATACGGCGAAGAGATCGCCGCCTGGATCAAGGTGCGCGCCGGGGACAGCCTGACCGCGGATGACGTCCGCGCGTTCTGCCGCGGCCAGATCGCCCATTACAAAGTGCCGCGGCACATCCGCTTCGTGGACGAATTTCCGCTGACCGTGACCGGCAAGGTGCAGAAATTCATCATGCGCGAGCAGATGACGCAGGAACTGGGCGTGAAGGAAGCGGCGACCGCCTGATACGGTTTAATCCAGGAGAAGATCGCATGCGCTGGGCCCGATATGACAACGCCGGCAGCGCCACCTATGCGGTGGTGGAAGGTGATACGTTGATCCCGGTTCGCGGCTCGCCTTTTGCCACATGGGAGCGTACCGCCACGACACTCCCGCTTGCCGGCGTCCGGCTGCTGCCGCCGGTCACCCCGCCAACCTTCTATGCCTGCGGCATGAACTACGCCGGTCATGTCCGCGAGGTCGCGGCGAAGATCGGGCAGGAGCCCAAGCTCCCGACGCAGCCCGATATCGGCTATCGCGCCATTAATGCGCTGATCGGGCCGGACGACCCGATCATCATTCCTGCGGACGCCACCGAAAAGGTGCAATACGAGGGCGAGCTTGCGGTGATCATCGGCCGCCAGTGCAAGCACCTGACGCGCAACGACGCGTTGTCGGCAGTGCTTGGCTACACGATCGGTAACGACGTGTCCGAACGAAGCTGGCAGCGCTCCGACCGTACACTGTGGCGCGCCAAGAACACCGATACTTTCAAGCCGATGGGCCCGTGGATCGAAACCGACCTACGGCTGGATGACCTGGTCACCAAGATCCGACTGAACGGCACGCAACTGATCGAATTCCGAACCAACGACATGATGTTCGGCGTGGTCGATTTCCTCGTCGCCATGACCCGATACCTGACACTCTATCCCGGCGACATGGTCTGGATGGGCACCGAAGGCGCCACTGCGGACATGAAGCACGGCGATGTCTGCGAGATCGAGATCACCGGCATCGGCACTTTGCGCAATCCAGTCCGGCGCCAGGGCGGGTAGGCGTGGGCCTGTGCTGACCGATGCCGCCTTCGTGCTGATCGCTGCACTGACGTTCGGCGCGCTTCTGGCGATCGTGCAGCTTCAGGCCACCGGCAAACCGCCGATCCCCTGGCCGCTAGCGATGCTGCATGGCGCATTGGGCATCGCCGGTCTTATCATGATGCTTGCGGCGCCGGCCGCGGCGCATGCAGCGGAGACCGGCACCTCTGCCTTTCGCGCGATCGCGGCGACGCTGCTCGTTCTGGCGCTGCTGGTTGGGCTGATGATCCTGCGTGCGCGCATCGCGCGACGGCGCCTGTCGTTCACGTTGGTCGGAGTACACGCGATGCTGGCGATCAGCGGCGTGGTGCTGCTGGGCGCCTATCTGGCGGCAGGGTGACTAAACGCGTCGCACCAGTCAGCGCGACCCAGTCGCAGTGCCGGAGCTCCTGCGAGACCAGGTCCTGACTGGTTTGCGAGCGATCTTTTCAGCTTGCCGAGCAGCCTTATACCAACTGTCGAAAAGAGTGACGTACTGTCGAGGCGGCGATCACAATTGTCGTCATGCCCGGCGAAGGCCGCATACGCGTTAAATTAGCGGCCGGATCGGATAGCAGATGGCGGGTTTTCGCTTGCGTCTGGGATGGGCGAGGCGGCGATGCACCAGCGGTCCAGC
>DATIMO010000352.1:0-3003 GCA_035475215.1 Acetobacteraceae bacterium
GCGCTTCGGCCTTGCGGCGTCCGAGGACGGCACGGCCTTCGTTGCTTATGCCGGCGCGGCGCTGGAGGACACGCTGTGCGTACAGGAAGATCGCCAGGTGGGACGGGACAACTGCGTGTCCTGGCGGGGGAAGTCGTTACAGATTCCCCAGCAGCTGCATCGCCATCATTACGTGCGAGCGACCATTCGGGTGCATGAATACGCCGACGGCAGCTTGGCGATATTCGACGGTCCACGCTGCCTCGCCCGCTACAACCAGGACGCCGCGCTGACCGATCAACCCGCCCGGAGGGCCGCATGAGCAACGCCGTCACGATCACCGGATCGGCGAGTACCGGTGGATTTGTGGATAACGCAAGGGCGTTACCCACAACCCCACCGGTACCGCAACAACGGCCAAGGCGGACATTTGATTCATCTTATAAGGCGGACATCTTCACACGCTCTCGACAGCCGTTTCACGACGCCGGATCATGAACCACCGGGCCAGCGCAATTCTGGCAGCTTCGTCAACGGTATGCCGCCAGCGGCGACGGTGCGGTCGTGAATGGTGAAGGGCACTTCCACCTGCGACGGGCCCCCTGCTTGCGGCGCTCGCGCTAATAGCGACAGCACTGCCTTGGCGGCCAGCGCGGCGTCATTGCCCATGACCCGGTGCGCCGCCAGCGCATCGAGCGTCGGCGCGTAATTGCTGGCCACGACGCGCCCCTCGGCCGTGGGTTGCAGCGATCGATCCAGCGACAGCGTACCGGTCAGCCTCGCGTCGAGCGGCCCCCATCGGAGCCCCAGGGAACTTACGTGCAGCGCACCGCCAGCATCACGCCACGCCGCTGCCTCATGCGCCGGATCGCTCGGTGGGGGCACTGGGCCGGACAGTGCGGACTCGGTCGTCAACGATGCGATATGCGGGCCGAGCGGCCAGTTTGTCCCAACGGGCAATTCGACCAAATTGGCCGTCAGGGTCATGGCCACGGCCGACTGATCCGATGAAGCGGCCGCGTTCAGTGCAACCAGCGCGTCGATGGCTCCGACCGCCAACCCGTTCTGGCCGGCCCGCAACGCGCGTATTGCAAGTTCGGCCGGTGCATCCGGGTGGGTCAGGGACAGCGTCGCCCGCATCACCCGCGCGGTGTATGGAAAGCCGGGGGTCTTGGCCCCACCGACATGCTGGGTTCCCACGGATCGGAGGATCAAAGCGGCGGGATGCCGCAGATCGAGGTCCAGCAGGAGTTGCTCGGTGCTCCAGGATAGCCCACCTGGAATCTCGGCCTCTCCACCGGCAATTCTGAAGTCCGGGACGACCAACCGCGCCGTCACCGGCCATCCGCGCCAGGACGGTCGCCGCGCCTGGATGGCCCAGCCGGCGGCACGCCGTGCCTGGGTCCACGCCGTAAAGCCGTCTGACAGGCGCTGGGCCAGGACATACCAATAGGCCGACACACCGGTGCCGATCAGCACCAGAATTACCGCGATGCCAATCAGCAGCCGGCGTCCCATATTGATCATTCCCCGATTTTGGCTTGCCTCGGCTTATAGCAACTGTGAACCGTCGGTCCTGCCTGCGGAG
This sequence comes from Acetobacteraceae bacterium, assembly GCA_035475215.1. Classification (GTDB taxonomy): domain Bacteria; phylum Pseudomonadota; class Alphaproteobacteria; order Acetobacterales; family Acetobacteraceae; genus DATDIC01. The sequence continues at coordinate 1,568 of DATIMO010000352.1, forward strand.
GAGCCTCCATGCCGAGTCCCCGCCGCGCTGGGCGACTACGAAACAATTAAAGATTGGCCGATTATGCTAATTTGGTAGTCACGTATGAATCATGTCGATTTCGACTTATCGACACAATTTTATTTCAACTCAGCCGCTCAAAAACGGGGTAGCGGCAATTGGTCGAGCCCGCTAACTGGGTCGCGCCGGAAGCAAAATCGAGCAAGACGCCAGAAATCGAGCAAGACGCCAGAACAGGACCACCCCAACCGATGCCAACCGCCGATTCGTCACTGTTTCCACGCACCCATGCCGTTCGGCGCGCCCTGAGCGCTGTTCGCGATCTGCCCACCGCCTCCGACCTGCTGTTCCTTGAGGCATGGGAGACACACCCGGCCGCCGACGTCGCCGCAACCCTGCGCGCCGGGCAGATTCGTCGCGCGAACCCAATGCTGGCCGCTGAGATCCGGGCCGAAGTGAGCCGCGGCCACCCGTTGTCCGACAGCGAACGTGCGTCACTGCCGCGGCCGGGCTAGACCCAGCACATTCCGCTTGTTCCCGGCCCTCCACTGGCACCCGCGCTTGCATTCGTCCGCTCAAGCCCCAAACATCTTCGCATGTCCGGCTTCGACTCGCGCGTCCGGGCCGTGCTCGGCCCCACCAATACCGGCAAGACCCATCTCGCGATCGAGCGTCTGCTCGCCCACTCGTCCGGCATCATCGGCTTCCCGCTCCGTCTGCTGGCCCGTGAGAACTATGACCGGATGGTTGCCCGCAAGGGCGCCCGTTCCGTCGCCCTGATCACCGGGGAAGAGAAGATCATCCCACCGGACGCGCGTTGGTTTTCGTGCACGGTGGAGGCCATGCCGCTGGACCGCGACGCCGAATTCCTGGCCGTGGACGAGATCCAGCTCTGCGCGGACCCGGACCGTGGCCATGTGTTCACGGATCGCCTGCTCCATGCTCGCGGTCTGGTGGAAACGATGGTCCTCGGCGCCGAGACCATCCGCCCGCTGCTGCACCGCCTGGTGCCCGAAGTCGTGGTGGAAACTCGGCCACGGATGTCGCAACTGACCTATGCCGGGCCGGTCAAGCTGACCAAACTTCCCCCGCGCAGTGCCGTTGTCGCGTTCAGTGCGGCGGAGGTCTACGCGATCGCCGAACTGATCCGACGGCGGCGCGGGGGCTGCGCCGTGGTCATGGGCCGGCTCAGTCCGCGCACGCGCAATGCCCAAGTGGCGCTCTATCAAGACAAGGAGGTCGATTTTCTGGTCGCGACCGACGCGATCGGCATGGGTCTCAACATGGACGTCGATCATGTCGCCTTTGCCGGCATTTCGAAGCATGACGGTCACCGCTTGCGCCGCCTGACTGCCGCCGAAATGGCGCAGATCGCCGGCCGCGCCGGGCGAGGAATGCGTGATGGGAGTTTCGGCAGCACCGCCGCCTGCCCACCG
>DATIMO010000353.1:0-1767 GCA_035475215.1 Acetobacteraceae bacterium
GCGGTTGTCGCCCCTGCGGCGATTGTCACGAACGCCGTCGCCATTTCGGGTCCGTTCGGCAACACGATCGCGACGCGGTCGCTGCGTCCGATACCCATGCGGTTGAGATCGCCGATCGTACGCTGCACCAGATCGCGCAGCCCGCCATGCGTCAGCCAGGGCCGCCCCGGCGCACCGATCGCAGGATGATCCGCGGCCCCACGCTGCAACAGATCAACAACGGTGTCCGCGGGATACTCGGTCATTGCACCTCTCCACGCCGGGGTTCTTCTACCCCGCCACCCCAAACCCGGCACGGTATCGCGCCGCCAGCATCCTGTATTCGGCGGCGTTGCGATCGAAACCGCGCCGCTCTTCCTCAGTCATCACGCGCTTCAGGCGCGCCGGTGCGCCGGTCCATAACTCATACCGCCCGATCACCTTGCCCGGAGTGAGCAGGCCTGCCGCGCCGAGCATCCCGCCTTCCTCGATCACCGCGCCATCCAGCACCGTCGAACCCATGCCGACGAAAGCTCGATCCTTCAGCGTGCAGGCGTGGATGATCGCGCCGTGCCCCACCGTGACGTCGTCGCCGATAATAGTGGGGAATGTCACCGCATCGACGTGGATGATGGTGCCATCCTGAATATTGGTGCGGGCGCCGATGCGGATGATATTGGTATCACCACGTACCACGCAGCCGAACCAGATACCGGATTCCGGCCCGATCTCCACGTCGCCGATCACCGCGGCCGTTGGGGCGACGAATGCAGTCGGATGCACGCGCGGGCTGATCCCGTCCAGCGTATAGAGCGGACCGCGACCGGCGCCGTGCAGCTCCGTGCGGCCAAGCTGCATGTCAGCCATTCGGGATCCCCAGCATCAGGCACAAATTCTGCACCGCTGCGCCGGACGCCCCTTTGCCGAGATTATCCAACCGCGCAATCAGCACCGCTTGGCGCTGCTTCTCGTTTGCATTCACCGACAGCTCCAGCAGATTGCTGCGGTTCAGCGCCTGCGGTTCCAGCTTGCCGGATGGATCAGACGAAACCACTCGTACCAGGTCGCTGCCGGCATAACGGTGTTCCAGAGTTCCGCGCAGATCGGCGCCGGTCGGTTTGCCCGGCAGCGTATCCAGGTGCAGCGGCACTGAAACCAGCATGCCCTGGCGATAATGCCCGACCGACGGCACAAAGATCGGCCGGCGCGTCAGGCCGCTGTACTGCTGGGTTTCCGGTACGTGCTTGTGCTCCAGCCCCAGCGCATAAAGCTCGAACGCCGGACCGCCGTCTTGCTCATGCGCCTCGATCATCGACCGTCCACCGCCGGAATAGCCGCTGATCGCGTTGATGCTGACTGGATAGTCCGGCGGCATCAGTCCGGCATCGACCAGCGGGCGAATCAGCGCGATCGCGCCGGTGGAATAGCAGCCGGGATTGGCCACCTTGCGCGACGTGGCGATGCGCTCGGCCTGGCCGGGCACCATTTCCGGGAAGCCGAACGTCCAGTCCGGATGCACGCGGTGCGCGGTGCTGGCGTCCAGCAATTTGGGCGCGGCGCTCACCAGACCATCGGCCAGGGCAGCCGATTCCCGCGCTGCGGCGTCGGGCAAGCACAGCACGACCAGATCGGCTTCGGCCATGACATCACGCCGCGCGGCTGGGTCCTTGCGGTGTTCGGCCGGCAGACTGCGCAACGTGACGCCGCGCAGCACCTGCAACCGGTCGCGGATGCCAAGACCGGTCGTGCCGGCCTCTCCGTCGATGAACACGATAGGCTTGTCTGCCA
>DATIMO010000354.1:0-7626 GCA_035475215.1 Acetobacteraceae bacterium
TCTTCCGGCAGTTCCTCGGTGGCGATGATATGGCTGGCGATCGGCACGACACGGCGCTTCAATGCAGGCGTGATGTCGCCGGTGTAGCCGTTGGTGGCGATGACAACGGCTTCGGCCTGCACGGTGCCGCGCACGGTCTGCACGGTCCATGACTGACCTGCGCCCGATATGCGTGTGACAGCAGCGCGGGCGCAGATCGGAATGCCGCGGCGGCGGCAGGCATCCAGCAATCCCTTGTAATACAGCGCCGGATGCAGGCTGGCCGAGCGTTCGACCACCATGCCGCCGTAATAGTAGTCGCTGGCGATTTCCTCGCGCTGGCGTTCGCGCGGAACCATGAAGCACTCGGAACGGGCCGGGCCGTTCAGCATCGCCACGCGTTTCGCCTGGCTTTCGTAGTGCGCCGGTGTCCAGGCGCCGGAGAAGCGGCCGGTCTTTTGCCAGTGACAGTCTATGTTTTCTTCGCTGATCAGGCGTTCGATCAGGGTGAACGCATCGGCGGCGTCCGCCAGCAGATTCTCGGCTCGTTTCGGTTCGATGATGACGCTTTTGCCGGAGAAGCTCTTGCCGATATTGACGCCGCCGCTGACCGCGCCGCCATTGCGGGTGCTGGCGCCGAAGCCAAGCTCGGCGGCTTCGAGCACCACGCAGTCCAAGCCGTGTTTGGTCAGTTCCAGCGCGGTGGACAGGCCGCCATAGCCGCCGCCGACGATCGCGACCTGCGTGCGCGGCGGCATATCGAGCGGATCCTGTGCGGTGGGATGATACGCTTCCCACCAGTATGGCATCGGTTTGAAGTCGGGATGAAAGATGCTGTTTTGCGGCATGGCGGATACTTTGCCGAGGCGACGGGCGGCGTCAACCGAAGCGGCCCGTCTTGCCGACAAGCGTTACGGCAACACCCCCCGCTGCACCTGGATGCCAAGCTGCAGGCTCTGCCCGATACGATGGGCGCGTTCAACTAACCGCTCCGCGCCCGCCGACGTGCAGATCCGGCGCGCGGTCACTTCGAACAATTCCAGCCAGCGCCGGAAATGCGCGGCGTCGAGGTCCAGCGGCAGATGCGCCGCCATCGGCTGCCCGTGATACCGCCCGGTCATCAGCGCAACCGATGACCAGAAAGCGCAGATCTGCGAGATATGCGCTTCCCAGTCGGCGACGCGCGCGAATTTCGGGCCCAGCAGCGGATCGAGCCGGGCTGCCCCATAGAATTCGCGCACCACCCGTTCCAGCGTCGGCTCATCCAATCCCGTCGCCGCCATGATCTCGCGGGTCAGGATGGCGCGCCGTTCAGACCCTTCCGGGATCGGGGCCGACGGCGCAGTCATCGGTCGATGAAACGCGGAAACAGCACGTTGTTCTCCAGATGGATGTGATCCATCAACTCGTCGGCAAACTTGCGGCAGCCGGCGTAAAGTGCGCGCCAAGTGGTGCAGGCATCAGCGGGGGCCTGGAAGTCTGCGGTAAGATTCTCCAGGCGCCGCAGATACTCGCCATGATCATCGTGTTCGATCAGCATCGCGTTGATCGGCTGCGCGATCATCGCATGGGCGCCGTGGCGCATCTGCGGGAACAGGACCTGCTCTTCCTTCTGCATGTGGGCTTCCAGCTCCAGCATCATGTTCTCGAGCAGGTCGGCCAGTCCCGCCGGAACGGACGGATTGTTCCGATGCACCGCCTCCACCCGGCGAGCCAGCCGGATCAGTTCCGGCAGATCGCGCCGGTGCGCGGCGTGATAGCCGGTTTCGATCAGGGCAATCAGCGCCGGCGTATCCTGCGGCAGCATGTCCGGAATGCGAGCCTTGGCAACAGCGTCGAGTTCGCTTTCCAGTTCGCGGAGAGACAGGTTCTTCCCGGCCGCGGCATCCGCCAGCCGGACCTGACCGCCGCAGCAGAAATCCAGCTTGCGCTTGCGAAATACGGCGGTGGCACCGGGCAAGGAGGCGGCGATATCGGCCAGCGTGCGGTCGGCAAAATGGGTTGCGGTGACGGCGGGGAGGATAGCTGCGTGGCTCATGGCCTGCTCCTGTGATCGCGGTTAACTGGTATTTGCGATACCACTTCACATTATCGGTTATTGTGGTATTGTCAATACCAGATTAGCGGACCCGACCCGATGCGCCTGCTGGCCTCCACCGATCTTGCCCTGCGCGTGCTGATGCTGCTGGCCGCCGACCCGCCGGGCCGACAGCTCAGCGTGGAGGCGCTGTCGCGGGAGCTGGGCGGGCTGTCGCGGCACCACCTGCACAAGATCGTGCAGGACCTGGCGGCGTACGGCGCGGTGCACACCACTCGGGGCGCCGGTGGCGGGGTGCGCCTGGCGATGCCGCCCGATTCAGTGCGGCTGGGCGAACTGATCCGGCATCTGGAAGGGGACCAGCCCATCGTGGAATGCTTCCGGGCCGATGGCGGCTGCTGCTCATTGACCGCCGGGTGCCGGTTGCGCGGTTTCCTGGGCGATGCACGTGAGAGCTTCTATCGCAACCTGGATGGGCGCACGCTGGCGGAGTGTCTGCCCCGCCCGTTGGTCTGGGACCCGGCGCATGTCTGATCTGGCCGTGGCGCGGGCGGTGCACGTCGTGGCCGTGGTGTTGTGGATCGGCGGGGTCGGGATGGTCACAATGGTGTTGATGCCCTCGATCCGACGCGCCCGCCCGATCGGCGACTGGTTCCCGCTGTTCCACATGATCGAGGCGCGATTTGCGCCGCTGGCGCGCTGGATGATCGCGATTGCCGGGGCCAGCGGGGTGTACATGCTGTGGCGGCTGGACGCTTGGGGCTGGTTTCAGTGGCCATCGTTCTGGTGGTTGCATGCAATGGTTCTGATCTGGCTGCTGTTCACTCTGATGCTGTTCGTGATCGAACCGCTGCTGCTGCACCGGTTCCTGGCCCGTCAGGCAGCGCTTGCGCCGGAGGCGACGTATCGGCGCATGGAGTGGCTGCATCGGGTGCTGCTGGTGCTGAGCCTGATCACGGTCGCAGGGGCGGTGGTCGGTATGGGCTGATTGTCAGCCCAGATGCACGATACGGTGATAGCCGCGCGCGTAATAAATCAATCCTTCATGCACCGACCCCAATTGCACCGCCTCCACGATGCAAAAGAACACGTCGTGCGTGCCGACCGATACCAGGTTGTCGATTTGGCAATCGAACACGACCGCGGCTCCCTGCAGCACCGGTGCGCCGGTGACTAGCGTGTACCACGTGCCTGAATCAAACCGCTGGTCCATCGAATCGCGGGTCAGCCCCGCAAAAACCGATGACATCTCCTGCTGACCTGCGGTCAGCGTGTTGACGCAGACGACCCCGTTCCCTTTCAACGCGGCATACGAGTCGTTGCTGCGGTTGGCGCAGATAAGCAAGGTCGGCGGCGTGTCCGTCACGCTGCACACGGCGGAGGCGGTGAACCCGGCGCGTCCGGCCGGGCCGGCGGTGGTGATCACATTCACCGCAGCGCCGAGCCTGGCCATGGCATCGCGATAGATATCCTTGTTCACCGGCACGGCACGCTCCATCGGCGGGAACGATCCGCGGCAGTATGGCCCTGCGCATCCGCTGCGTCGAGCAAGCCCGGCGACTGAGGGGTGACTGATGGCCGCTGATCTAAGAACTTCGCGCCGCCTCGACTTCGACGGTCGGCTGTTCGCCAATGCGCACCGCCGCATCGATGGTGATGACCGGTTCCATCGCCAGCAAGGCCGCCGGCTCCAGATGGCAGGCGATGACATGACGGTGCGCGAATTCGCGCTGCGGCGGAGCCGTGGTGTCGCAGAGTCCCTTCACCATATAGAGGCAGCGGGTCGAGAAGGGGCAGCCCTTCGGCGGGTTCGACGGCGACGGGATTTCCCCATGCAGCACGATCTTGCGCTTCTTCACGGTGGTATCGGCGATCGGCACGGCGGACAAAAGAGCTTCCGTGTATGGATGATAAGGCGGCGAAAATATCTGCTCGGTGGTACCCTTTTCCATGATCCGCCCGAGATACATTACAACGATGCGGTCCGCGAGGTAGCGCACCACCGAAAGATCATGACTGATGAACAGCAGCGTCGTCCGGTTGTCGCGCTGAATATCCATCAGCAGCCCGGTCACCGCAGCCTGCACCGATACATCCAACGCCGATACCGGTTCGTCTGCAATGACAATCTTCGGATCTCCGGCGAACGCCCGAGCGATTCCGACGCGCTGTTTCTGCCCGCCTGACAACTGGCGCGGTCGTCGGCTGGCGAAATCGCGCGGCAGTTTGACGATGTCAAGAAGTTGGTTCAGCCGCTCCTCGATCTTGTCCGGATCGCGCGCGATACCGAATTTCCTGATCACACGAGTGATCTGTGCGCCGACGGTATGGCTTGGGTTGAGTGTATCGAACGGGTTCTGAAACACCATCTGCAAGCGGGAAATCGTGCTCTCGTTGCGGCGCTGCACGGGCAGATGGGCGAGATCGAGATCGCCGAGCTCCACCTTGCCGCCCGTCGCGTCTTCCAGCCCCATCAGCACTTTCGCGAAGGTTGTCTTGCCGCAACCGGATTCGCCGACGATGGCGATGGTTTCCGCCTCATGCGCACGGAAGGTGATGTTTTCGTTGGCTTTGACGGTCTTTTTGGCACCGACCAGCAATGCAGCGCTGCTGTCGATGGTGTAATGCTTCGTCAGGTCGTCCACGCGGAGTACCACGCCGCCAGGCACCACAGGTTCGCGCTCGATTGCCTTCGGTTTGTCGAGTTCCCAGTCGATCTCGCCGAAGCGCACGCACCGCACAGCGTGTCCCGATTGCGGCTGGGTCGTTATCATCGGCAATGGGCGCTGGTCGCAGCGTTCCGCAACGAAATGATCGCAGCGGGGGCCGAAATAGCATCCGTTCGGCCGCGCATGGGGCAGCGGCAACTGGCCGCGGATGGCAACCAGCGGGCGGGCGTTCTTGTCGGCACCCGGCAGCGGGATCGAGTTGAACAGCCCACGCGTGTAAGGGTGACGCATTTCGTTGAAGACGGAACGGATATCGCCTGATTCGACTGCCTCGCCGGAATACATGACGGTCAGGCGGTTGCAGGTTTCCAGGATCAGCCCAAGGTTGTGCGAAATGTAAATAAGCGACGTGCCAAAGTTCGCTGAAATGTCCTTGATCAATTCGATGATCCCGGCTTCCACCGTCACATCAAGTGCGGTGGTCGGCTCATCCAGCAACAGCAGTTTCGGATTCGAGAGCAGCGCCATGGCAATGACAACACGCTGCTGCTGACCCCCGGAGATCTGGTGTGGGTATGAACTCATGATGCGCCGCGGATCGGGCAACCGCACCTGCGCCAGCATGGTTTCGGCGCGTTCAAGCGCCCGCTTGCGTGAGACACCCTCGTGATAGATCGGCACTTCCATGAGCTGTTCGGCAACCCGCATGGAAGGATTGAGCGAAGCCATCGGCTCCTGGTACACCATGGCGATCCTGGAGCCGCGGATGCGTCGCAGTTCGTCCTGGCGCATGGCGCACATGTCGCGGCCTTCGAACAGGATTTCGCCGCCGACGATGGCGCCGTTCTTTCCCATGTAGTTCATGATCGCCAGCGCGACCGTCGATTTGCCGCAGCCGGATTCGCCGACAATCCCGTGCGCCTCGCCGGGCATGAGGCGCAGGTTGAAATCGACCACTGCGGGGACCTCGCCGGCCCGCGTATAATAGGAGATCGAGAGGTTACGGCACTCCAGGACGGGGGTGTCTTCTGTCACGATCAATCCCTGAGGCTCATTTCGCGGAGCCCATCGGCCATCAGATTGAAACCGAGGATCAGGGTGGAGACCGAGAGCGCCGGAATCAGCAGCATGTAGGAGAAGCGGAATAACATGGCGACTTTAGCCGATTCCTTGATCATCAGGCCCCAATCGGGGTCGGGCGGTTGCAGGCCAAGGCCGAGGAAGGTCAACGTGGTGATCGCGACCGTGGTGTACCCCAGCCGGAGGCAGGCATCGACGATGATCGGCCCGCGAGCGTTCGGCAACAGTTCGTACAACATGATGCGGAACGGATGCTCGCCGCGCGTTTGCGCCGCGAAGATGTAGTCGCGGCTTTTGGTGTCAAGCGTCAGGCCGCGGACCAGTCGCATGATGGCGGGTGCCGAGGCGAAGGTGACGGCGATGACGATGTTGAAGCCGCTCGATCCCAGATAATTCAGGATCAGGATGAACAGCACCATGACCGGGAAGGACAGCAGAACGTTCGAAACGAACGAAATCGCCTGGTCCCACCAGCCGCTAAGATACCCCGCCACCAACCCGAAGATGGACCCCACCACATAGGCGGCCAGTGTCGCCGTCACGCCCCATACCAAAACGCGCTGGCAGCCCCACAACACCCGCGACAGCATGTCACGGCCTTTGAAATCAGCGCCGAGCAGGAAGAAATGGCCGTTCTTGAACACGCCGGGATCGGCGAACGGCGCGATCGGCTTATTGGGATCCACCAGTGGCAGGAATGGGACAGTTACCGCAACCAGCAGCCAGAAGAACACAAGCGTGAGCCCAGCAACGGCGATCGGTGATTCGCGCCACGACGTAACTGCCACGATGTAAAGAACCAGCGTTGCCGGAACCGCCGGCATCAGCACATAGCTTTTCAGCGGATCGCCGAGATAAGCGCCAAACATTACAAAGATCGTGAGCGGGATCCACATCAGAAGGATCAACGCCAGGGTGACGCGCGGCTGCCGCAGCCGCTTCAGCAGCGGAACTGAAGGGGGCGCCACCAGGGGTGGAGCAGAAGCAGGAGCCTCGAGGACTTCGACGGTTGCCACTGACGGTCCTCTATTCAGTTGAAGCGGATGCGCGGATTGAGGAACGTATATCCGACGTCGGAAATTATCTGCGACAGCACGGCGACGAAGACCGCAACCAGGGTGGCCGCCTGGATCACGTAGATATCGCCGAACAGTGCGGCATCCAGCAGCATCTTGCCGAAGCCGGAATACTGAAAGAACACCTCCACGACGACGACGCCGGAGAGGATCCAGTTCAGCTGCAGCGCGATGATCGTGAACGGGGCAATCAGCGCGTTGCGCAGGGCATGGCGCAGGATGACCCGGTGGTGCGGCAGGCCCTTCAGCACTGCGGTGCGGATATACTGCGACGTCATGACCTCGGCCATCGATGCCCGGGTCATGCGTGCGACATAGCCAAAATCGTACAACACCAGGGTCAGCACGGGCAACGCGAGCTGGCGCCAGTCCCAGCCGTTGATCATGGCGGAGTTGGCTGGGACCCAGCGGAGGCCGAGCGCAAAGATAACCGTCAGTATGATCGCAGTGGCAATTTCTGGCAGCGAGGTCGTAAGGACGGCGATGAACGACACCACACGATCGCGCAACGCCGCTTCCTTCATTCCGGCGATGATTCCCAGTGTCAGCGACAGCGGCACCATCAGCGCGAACACCCAGAACGCAAGAATTGCAGTATTCGTAAGGCGTTCTTTGAGCAATTGGCTGACCGGTTGGTTGGTTTCGAACGATTTCCCGAGATCGCCGGTCACGACGCCGCCGACCCATTTGAAGTAGCGATCGTAGAACGGCACATCCAGGCCCTTCTTTTCGAGCCAGGCGTGATAGTCCTGATCAGACAGGGCCGAAACAGCAAAGCCGCCGA
>DATIMO010000355.1:0-8525 GCA_035475215.1 Acetobacteraceae bacterium
GATCTCAGCCAGTGCGGCGGGTTCGAGGTTCTTCTCCTCACGGAAGAAGATGGCGATGTTGGCTTGGCGGCTGAGCACGACCTTGGCGAAGTCGATCACGGCGCGACGCAGTCGGTCGGCAGGTCGTCCCGGTGTCTGTGCCGCATTCGCCACGGCCGCCAGGGACAGCTCGATCGTGGGTGTGCACAGGGCCGCCAGCAGGTCGGTCTTGCTGCGGAAATAGGTGTAGATGAACGGCTTGGTCACGCCGAGTTCGGCCGCCACGTCATCCAGCGTGGTGGCAGTGAACCCGCGCGCGTAAAACAGAGCCACTGCCTCCTGCAGGATGCGCTCCCGCTTTTCGGCCTGGATTTCCTCCCGCGTGCGTTCTGCGGTGCCACTCATGGAACCGGAGTGTACGCGGCATTCGGCGGGTTTCAAACCCGTGCGCCGTGTTGCACCATGCCACGGTTGCAAAAGGGGAAGCGGCAATGGCTGGCATGTTGGACGGGAAATCGGCACTGATCACCGGCGGCGGCGGCGGCATCGGGCGCGCCACGGCGCTGGCGTTCGCCCGTGAAGGGGCACGCATCGCGGTGGCCGACCTGAACGGCGATGCGGCACAGGACACGGTGGCGATGGTCAATGCGATCGGCGGCCAGGCCATGTCGCTGGTCAACGAGGTGACCGACAGCGCTCAGGTCCAGACGATGTTTGCGGCGGCGATCGGCGCCTATGGCCGGATCGATTGCGCGTTCAACAATGCGGGCATTGCGGGGTATCAGGTGGATGCGTCGGGGAAGAAGACGGCGGAGTGGTCCGAGGCGGCGTTCGATCGCATGGTGGCGGTCAATCTCAAGGGCGTGTGGCTCTGCATGAAGCACGAGATCCTGCACATGCAGGCCAATGGCGGCGGCGCGATCGTGAATACCGGGTCGATCGCCGGGCTGGTGGGATTACCGACGTCGTCGGCCTATGTGGCGGCGAAGCATGGCGTGCTGGGGCTGACCAAGACTGCGGCGATCGAATATGCCGAGGACAAGATACGCGTGAATGCGGTGTGCCCCGGTTACATCCGCACCAGGATGACCGAGGACGTGATGCGCCGACGCGGCGAGCACGTGATGCAACTGGTGGCGGCGCGGCGAATGGGGGAGCCGGAGGAGATTGCCGAGATGGTGGTCTGGCTTTGTTCGGACAAAGCGTCCTACGTGACCGGCGCGTGCTACAACGTCGATGGCGGATACATGGCGTTGTGATCGGCATCGGGATGCAGGCATGACGTTCGCTACGTCGATCGGTGTTTGCGCCATCATGTTGGCGACCTTTCAAGCCCGGGCGGTTTGGGCCAGTGGAGCGCCCTTCGCCGGCCAGTAGAGCTTTACTGGCGACCGGTCCTGGGCGCCGGCGTTTACGAGTTGCGACCAAGCGACCGGGGCAGACAGGAGAAGCGGCCATGACCATCACCCTGAACCACACGATCGTGCCAGCACATGACAAGGACGCCTCGGCACGCTTCTTTGCCGATATTTTCGGGCTTGCCTACGATGGGCCGACGGGCCATTTCGCCCCGGTTCAGGTCAACCCGACACTGACCCTCGATTTCGACGACGCGGACAGTTTCGATAGTCATCATTACGCGTTTCACGTGGACGATGCGGCGTTCGACGCCATTCTGCGGCGCGTTCAGTCGGCTGGCATTCCGTACGGCAGCGATCCGTGGCATACGGAGAACCATGAGCTGAACACGTGGAATGACGGGCGCGGCTTCTATTTCCGTGACCCCAATCGTCACTTGCTGGAGCTGCTGACACGCGCGTAACTGGCTGCCTGGCCGGCACGCTTGCTAACACGTCCGGCGCTTGGCAGAACGCGTGACCGATGGAGGCTGGCATGACAGGTACCGGCGACGTCCAGCAAGCCGCCCAAGCGAACGCGTGGCCGGCCCTGCCTTTGGAAGCGTGGAAGGACACCTGCGACACGCTGCATATGTGGACCCAGGTGGTGGGCAAGATCCGCCTGGCGCAGGCACCGCTGATCAATCACTGGTGGCAGGTCCCGCTATATGTCACGTGCCGTGGACTGACCACCTCGCCGATCCCGTTCAACGAGCGCTGCTTTCAGATCGACTTCGACTTCATCGATCATCAATTGACGATTCAGACGAGCGACGGTGCAACTCAATCGTTTCCGTTGCAGCCGTGCAGTGTTGCGGTATTTCACGCCACAATCATGCAGCGGTTGGGCGCGCTTGGGTTGCCGGTGCGGATCTGGACCATGCCTGTCGAGGTCGCGACTCCGATCCGGTTCGAGATGGATCGCCAGCACGCGTCCTACGACCCCGATCACGCGAACCGCTTCTGGCGCATCCTGCTGCTGGCCGATCGCGTGTTCACAGCGTTTCGCGCGCGCTTCACCGGGAAGGTCAGTCCGGTTCATTTCTTCTGGGGCAGTTTCGACCTGGCGGTGACCCGCTTTTCTGGCCGACCCGCCCCATCGAAGCCGGACGCCGATCCCATAACGCGCGAGGCGTACTCGCACGAAGTGAGCAGTTGCGGATTCTGGCCGGGCGGCGACGGCATCGACAAGCCGGCCTTCTATTCCTACGCCTATCCGGAACCGGACGGCTTCCCGCAGGCATCCGTTCGTCCCGCTGCGGCGTTCTACGACCGCGGACTGGGACAGTTCATTCTGCCCTACGATGACGTACGACAGGCGGATTCTCCGGATGACGTCCTGTTGGTGTTCCTGCAAAGCACATATGAAGCCGCCGCGAAGCTGGGGCGGTGGGACCGCATTGCGCTGGAACGCGCGGTCGCCGCCTGATCGGAAGCCGCGTGCCTTCAGCGGCGATGGGTCACGAAGCACAGCGGCAGCGGTTTGAAGCGATCGTCCGTAACGACCCCGATCTGATGCGGCTGCTCGGTCAATTGCGGATGCTGCGGTTGCCGCAATGGAGACTGGTCGCCGGATGTCTGTATCAGACCGCATGGAACGTAATCACAGGACGACCGCGTGGAACCGGGATAAGGGATTACGATCTTATCTATTTCGATGCCACCGATCTGTCCTGGGAAGCCGAGGATGCGGTGATCCGCCGGGTCGCCGCCGCGACAGCGGATTGTCCAGCCCCCGTCGAGGCACGCAATCAGGCACGCGTGCATGTGTGGTTCGAACGCCGCTTCGGCGCGCAATACCCACCGCTTCTCTGCGCCGACGACGCACTGTCCCGCTATGCATCCGTGGTTCACGCTGTCGGCGTCCGGCTTCAGGACGACGACACGCTTGATATCGCGGCGCCGTTCGGCCTCGATGACCTGTTCGCCATGGTGATCCGCCCGAACCGCGCGCTCGACAATGCGGTGTCTCATTCAAGCAAGGCAGCGCGGTCCGTGGCGATCTGGCCCCAGGTGACAGTGATCCCCTGGTAGGCCCGCCATTGCGCCTTCAGGCGCATGGCTGGTATGATCCCGACAGGGAGCGCTGCGGCACGTGTGAACCGCGCATCAGGAGGGTCGTTGCCACCACTCCTGCAGATAACGGAGCTGCACACCGAATTCCGAACCGGTGCAGGAGTCGTGCGCGCCGTTGACGGCGTATCGTTCTCGGTTGAAGCCGGCGAAACCATCGCGATCGTTGGCGAAAGCGGGTCTGGCAAATCGGTCACGGCGATGTCGATCCTGCGGCTGATCCCCGAGCCTCCTGGACGGATTACCGCGGGCCAGATCGTGTTTGCCGGGCGCGATCTGATGCGTCTGGATGATGCGGCGATGCGCCAGGTGCGCGGCGGCGAGATCGGCATGGTGTTCCAGGAGCCGATGACATCGCTGAATCCGGTGCTGACGATCGGGCGTCAGATCACCGAGGCGCTGGAGCAGCATCGCGGCAGCGATCACGCGACGGCCTGTCGGCGTGCCGAAGAGTTGCTTGGTCTGGTCGGCATTGCTGATCCCGCGCGCCGGCTGAAACAGTATCCGCATCAGCTCTCCGGCGGGATGCGCCAGCGTGTCATGATTGCCATCGCGCTGAGCTGCGATCCGAAGCTGATCATCGCCGATGAACCCACGACGGCGCTGGACGTCACCATCCAGGCACAGATTCTGGAGCTGATGAGACAGCTCACGCGGCGGTTCACCGTGGCGCTGATCGTCATCACCCACAACCTTGGGGTGGTTGCGCGCTACGCCAACCGGGTGAACGTGATGTATGCCGGCCGCATTGTGGAGAGCGGGTTGGCACACGCGATCTATCATGATCCGCGGCACCCTTACACGATGGCGCTGCTGCACTCGGTTCCCCGGCTCGATCGACCCCGCCAGATGCGGCTCGATCCGGTGAGCGGCCAGCCGCCAGACCTCACCCGTCTTGGCGCGGGCTGCGCGTTCCAGCCGCGCTGCCGGTTTGCGGTGCCTGGCTGCGCGATTGCGGTGCCGCCGCTCGCGCCGACCGGCACGGCGGGCCACCTTGCCGCGTGCTTTCGCAGTCAGGAGCTTGCCAATCAGAAGGTTGCCCTCGGAACCGGGGTGGTCGCATGAACGATTCCGTAACACCACTGCGCCCGCTGCTGGAAGTGAAGGGGCTGCGGATGCACTTCCCTGTCACCGAGGGTATTCTGGTGCGTCGCGCGGTGGGCGAGGTGAAGGCGGTCGATGGCGTGGACTTCACCGTTCGCCGGGGCGAGACACTGGGTCTGGTTGGCGAAAGCGGTTGCGGCAAGACGACAACCGGCCGCTGCATCTTGCGGCTCGAACGGCCGACTGATGGCAAGATCATTTACGATGGCAAGGATATCGCCAACCTTGACCGCAAGGAGCTGATAGCGCTGCGACGGCGCATCCAGGTGATATTCCAGGACCCGTACAGCTCGCTCAATCCGCGCATGAAGGTCGGCAGCATCATCGCCGAACCCATGAAGGTGCACGGTGTGGAGCCGGACGCCGGCAGACGCTCGACGCGTGTGCATGAGCTGCTGTCGGTTTGCGGGCTGGATCCGAAATTCGCCGATCGGTACCCGCACGAGATGTCGGGCGGACAGCGTCAGCGGGTCGGCATCGCCCGCGCACTGGCGCTCAATCCCGAGTTTATCGTCTGCGACGAGCCGGTATCCGCGCTCGACGTGTCGATCCAGGCACAGGTGATCAATTTGCTGGAGGATTTGCGCGAACGCTTTGGGTTGACCTATCTGTTCATCGCGCACGATCTGTCAGTGGTTCGGCATCTCTGCCATCGGGTGGCGGTGATGTATCTCGGTCGCATCGTCGAGCTGGCGGATGCCGACACGCTGTTCGACCACCCGCAGCACCCTTACACGCGCGCGCTGCTGGCCGCCGTGCCGGTGCCCGATCCGGACATCGAGCAGGGCCGCGACTTCCGCCCGGTGCAGGGCGAGGTGCCAAGCCCGATCAACCCGCCGTCCGGCTGCGTGTTCCACCCGCGCTGCCCGATCGCGGTCGAAAGCTGCAGTCACACAAGACCCGAAGCAAGGGAGACAAATCCAGGCCACCACGTGGCCTGCAGCCAAGTTCACCAGACCTTTTTTGTTGGAGAGCGTGATTCACGCTTTCCGACGGTTCCGCCTCAAGCGATCACGCACTAGCGCAGGATGCAACAGGGAGAACAGCGAACATGCGAAAAGCACTATTGGCGGCGGGACTGGGAAGCGTTGTTGCCGTATCTGGAGCGATGCCGACAAGCGCCGCGGAAGTGCCGAAACCCGGCGGCACCCTGACCTACATGATCCCGGCGGATGCGCCGCCCAGTTTCGACGGGCATCGCGAGACCACGTTTGCCACAGTGCATTCCGTCGCACCTTTCTACAGCGTGCTGATCCGTCTGAATCCGGAAAACCCCGCGGACACCACCGATTTCGTTTGTGACCTGTGCACGGAGATGCCAACCCCCACGGATGACGGCAAGACCTACACTTTCAAGATCCGCGACGGGGTCAAATTCCATGACGGATCGCCGCTGACTGCCGCAGACGTCGCCGCAAGCTGGAACGAGATCATCCACCCATCGGAAGGCGTCTCCAGTGCGCGCGAAAGCTTCTATGCAATGGTCGATACGGTCACGGCACCCGATCCGGCCACCGTGGTGTTTCATCTAAAATTTGCCACCACGGCTTTCATTCCGGCGCTGGCCGACCCGTTTTCCTTCGTCTATGAAAAACGGATCCTCGACAAGGATCCGCACTGGTACGAAAAGAATGTGATGGGGTCTGGCCCCTTCAAGTTTGCCGACTACGAGCTCGGGCAGTCGATCAAGGGCGTGCGCGATCCGGATTACTACCGCAAGGGGCTGCCCTATCTGGACGGCTTCGTTGCCATCTATGCGCCCAAGCAGGCGGTGCGCGTGGATGCGATCCGCGCCGACCGGGCACAGATGGAGTTTCGCGGTCTGCCGCCTTCGGCGCGCGACCAATTGGTCAAGGAACTGGGCGACAAGATCACCGTGCAGGAAAGCGACTGGAATTGCGGCAACCTGATCACACCGAACTCGAAGCGCAAGCCGTTCGATGACGTCCGGGTGCGCAAGGCGCTGCTGCTGGCAATCGATCAGTGGCACGGTGCTCCGGCGCTGGCCAAGATTGCCAACCTTCATACGGTCGGTGGCATTGTCTTCCCGGGTTCGCCGCTGGCGGCAACGAAGCCGGAGCTGGAGAAACTTGCCGGCTATTGGCCGGACATAGACAAATCGCGCGCCGAGGCGAAGCGGCTGCTGCATGAAGCCGGCGCCGACGGGCTGAGGTTCGAGCTGCTCAACCGCAATGTGGATCAGCCGTACAAGTTCGTCGCCACCTGGATCATCGACGAATGGAGCAAGATCGGCGTGCACGCCACGCAGAAGGTGGTGCCGACCGGTCCGTGGTTCGACGCCATGCGCAGCGGCAATTTCGACGTCGTGGTCGAAGCCAACTGCAACGGCGTGGTGAACCCGCTGATGGACACGCAGAAATACCTGCCACGATCGGTGTTCACGGAGAATTACGGCGGCTACGAGGATCCGGCGGAGGTCGGGATCTACAACAAAATGCTGCACGAAACCGACGCTGCCAAGCAGCGAGCGCTGATGCGCGAATACGAAACGTATGTGATCGACACCAAGGCATACGAGTACCCGATGCTCTGGTGGTGGCGCATAATTCCGGCACGTTCGTACGTGAAAGGCTGGAAGATCAGCGCCAGCCACTACGTCAATCAGGACCTTGCGACCATCTGGCTGGACAAGTAGCGGACGCGGCGGCGAGGCGGCGCATGTACCGCTACATCGTCAAGCGGGTGCTG
Source organism: Acetobacteraceae bacterium (assembly GCA_035475215.1). Lineage (GTDB taxonomy): Bacteria > Pseudomonadota > Alphaproteobacteria > Acetobacterales > Acetobacteraceae > DATDIC01. The sequence goes on from DATIMO010000355.1 coordinate 7,263, forward strand.
CTGGTGATCCCGACCCTGCTTGGGGCGGCGATGCTCGTTTTTGTTCTGATGCGGATGATCCCCGGCGATGTCTGCGTGATTCGGCTCGGCGGTGGAGGCGCCCGGTTCGACGCCCGCGCCGTCGCGGCCTGTCATGCGCAGCTTGGGCTGGATCAGCCGGTCTGGCGGCAGTTCCTTCATTTCGTGTGGGGGTTCTGCCACCTCGACTTCGGCACCTCGATGTGGTCCGGCAAGCCGGTGGCATACGAGATCGGCACCCGGCTGCCGATTTCCGTGGAAATCGCACTGATGGCGGCCGTGGTCGCGATTTTGATTTCAGTTCCACTCGGCACCATATCGGCGCTGAAGCAGAATACCTGGATCGACCTGATCGTGCGCACGCTGGCGATCGCGGGTACCGCGACACCGTCGTTCTGGCTGGGTATCCTCACCATCCTTGCCGTGCTGGACCTAAGTCAGGCGTTCACCGGAACTCCCTGGATGCCTCCGATCGATTATGTGCCGCTCTGGCAGGATCCGCTGCGCAACCTCTCTGTCGTCATTCTTCCTGCGATTACCGTCGGCTACCGGTATGCCGCGGTGTCCATGCGCATGACCCGATCGACCATGATCGAGGTGATGCGCGAGGATTATATCCGCACCGCACGAGCCAAGGGCCTGCTTCGGCGGATCATCATCAACCGTCATGCGCTGAAGAACGCTTTGCTTCCGGTGGTCACGCTGCTCGGCATCGAGTTCGCATTCCTGATCGGCGGGCTTGTGGTGACTGAACAGGTGTTCAACCTGAACGGCATCGGCCGGCTGTTCGTGCTGGCGGTGCAGAACCAGGACTACACCCTTACGCAGGCGCTGGTGATGCTTGTGGTCGTGGTGTTCGTGCTGACCAATCTTGTCGTCGATCTGCTGTATGCGTGGCTCGACCCGCGCATCCGCTTCGCCTGAGGAGCCGGGCGCCATGTCGTTCAGTGCACAATTCCGCCCGCCCAGTCCCGTTATCGCCGAAGCCGAGCCGGCGCTGGAACATTCCCCCCTGCGTCGTGCGATCGGTTTCTGCCGTCGCCAGCCGCTCGGCACGTTTGGCATGGCGATCGTGCTAATGATCGCCGTTGCCGGTCTCGGGGCCGAATGGATTGCACCGTACAGCCCTACGGCGAACGACTTCGGGGCCATGACGGAGGCGCCTGGCTGGGCACATCTGTTCGGCACCGACCAGCTTGGCCGCGACATCTTTTCCCGCATCATCTACGGTGCGCGAACCGCGCT
>DATIMO010000356.1:0-4530 GCA_035475215.1 Acetobacteraceae bacterium
GTCGGAGCCGAGATCGCGTCCAGCCGACCGGCCAACCTTTGCGCCGCCGCAGTCGCCCGCACCGGATCGGACGTAAGCGCACCAACGATCGCCGCCTGCTCCAGCAGCGCCACGGGCGCGGTCGTCGAAAGCCGCCTCAACCGTAAAGTTGCCTCACGCAACCAGTTGACTTCGGTTGCCAGATCCGCGCCCTCGAACACGCGGCCATCGGAGTAGCTCAATCGCGCATCGGCCAGCGCCTTATCCAGCAGAAAATCCTCCAGCGCCCGATCGCCCTTCAGGTATCGCTCATCGTTGCCGCGCTTGGCGCGGTACAGTGGCGGCTGCGCGATGAACAGGTGACCGCGCTCGATCAGATCAGGCATCTGGCGGAAGAAGAACGTCAGCAGCAGCGTGCGGATATGCGACCCGTCCACGTCAGCGTCAGTCATGATGACGATGCGGTGGTAACGCAGCTTGGTGACATCGAAGCCGCCCTGCTCGGGCTCGCCGCGACCGATGCCGGTACCCAGCGCAGTGATCAGCGTGCCGATCTCCTGGCTGCCCAGCATGCGGTCGAAGCGCGCCCGCTCCACGTTCAGAATCATGCCCTTCAGCGGCAGGATCGCCTGAAACTTTCGGTCACGCCCTTGCTTGGCCGACCCACCGGCCGAGTCACCCTCGACAATGAAGATCTCCGACTTGGCCGGATCGCGTTCCTGGCAATCCGCCAGCTTGCCGGGCAACGTCGAGATGTCCAGCACGCCCTTGCGCCGCGTCAGCTCTCGCGCCTTGCGCGCGGCCTCGCGGGCCGCAGCAGCGTCCATCACCTTCTGGACGACGGATTTCGCTTCCTTCGGGTGCGTCTCGAACCAGTGCGCGACGGCATCGGCCACCGCCGCCTGCACCGCCGGCTGCACCTCGGAGCTGACCAGCTTGTCCTTGGTCTGTGACGAGAACTTCGGGTCCGGCACCTTGACCGACAGCACCGCGGTCATGCCTTCCCGCATGTCGTCGCCAACAAGCTGCAATTGCTCTTTCTTGCCCATCCCTTCGGCGTATTTCGTCACCACTCTGGTCAGCGCCGCGCGAAACCCGGCAAGATGCGTGCCGCCGTCACGCTGCAGGATGTTGTTAGTGAAACAAAGCATGGTTTCATGAAAACTGTCGTTCCAGGACAACGCGAATTCGACCCGGATGCCTTGCTGATCGTCCGCGGTCTTCAGGTTGATCGGCGGGGTGAAGACCGGCGTCTTGGCCCGGTCGAGCCATTCCACGAACGCCACCAGCCCGCCATCATAGCGCATCACGACCTCCTGCGCCGGCGCGTGACGCTCATCGCGCAACACGATGGTCAGGCCGGAGTTCAGGAATGCCAGTTCGCGCAGCCGGCGTTCGAGCAGGCTGAAGTCGAATTCGGTGTGCGTGAACGTGGCAGGACTCGGCTTGAAAATGACTTCGGTGCCACTCGGCTGATCCGACGGGCCGACAACGGCCAGCGGTGCCGTCGCATCGCCATCGTGGAAGCGGATCAGATGCTCCTGGCCATCGCGCCAGATGCGCACCTCCATCCATTCCGACAGCGCGTTCACCACCGCGGCGCCGACCCCGTGCAGCCCGCCAGAAACCTTATACGAATTCTGGTTGAACTTGCCCCCGGCGTGCAGCCGGGTCAGCACGACCTCGGCGGCGGAGACCCCCTCCTCGGGATGGATATCGGTCGGAATGCCACGCCCATTGTCGCGGACGGTGACGCTGCCGTCCCCGTTCAGCACCGCCTCGCAGCGGGTCGCGTATCCCGCCTGCGCTTCGTCAACCGCGTTGTCGATGATCTCGAAGGCCATATGATGCAGACCCGAGCCATCGTCGGTGTCGCCGATATACATCCCAGGACGCTTGCGTACCGCATCCAGGCCCTTCAGGACCGAAATGGAGGATGCGTCATAGGCGCCGACTTGGGGATCGGAATCGGGCTGATTCGCGGCGTTTTCGGACATGCCGACGGGGGACTCCGGAGTTGTCGTGGATACTCTAGATATATAGCCGCTACAGCGATCGAGGGACAGGGGCGGCAGCAGTGCGAGACGCGAAAAATCGCCCGTCCGCGATGAGTTCCCCTCCCCCAGTACTCAGCCCCTCAGCGCGGTCCGCCAGCGGCAGGAAGGTTTCGGCATCGGTGCCGGTCAACAGCACCTGTGCCGGCAGGCGAATCAGCGCCGAGAACAATGCCGCTCGCCGGGCCGGATCAAGATGCACCGCCGGTTCATCCAGCAGCAGCAGCGGGGCGAATCCCCGAGCCTCGGCGATCATCATGGCATGTCCGAGTATCACGGCCAGCAGCATCGCCTTCTGCTCGCCGGTACTGGCCAGACTGGCCGAAAATCCGGACGCGTCGGTCAGTAGCATGTCGCAACGATGCGCCCCGATGGCGGCAGAGCCGGCCTGAGCGTCCCGCCCGCGGCACCCAGCAAGGTCACGTCGCAGCCAGTCTTCGACCTCAACCGCCGGAACCTCGGCCAGTCGCCCGGCGATGGGGCAATCGAGCGCCACCCGCACCGTCGGGAAACCATTCACCACACCACCCGCCATAGCGGCTTCCAGGCGGGCCACCAGGGTCATGCGCCCGACGGTGGCGGCCACGGCGTGGCGTGCCATGGCATCCTCGAGACCGGCGAGCCACGCCGTATCCTGGACGTGCTGGGCGAGCAATCGGTTGCGGCCGCTCATGGCGGCATCATGGGCGGCGATTTCTCGCGCGTGGCTTGGCTCCAGTGCCCATACCAGCCGGTCCAGGAATCGGCGGCGGCCCGAGGCCGGTTCCAGGAACAGACGGTCCATCTGCGGCGTCAACCAGACCGCGGCGATCCTGGCAGCGATTTCCCCCTGGTTGCGAGGCGCGACGCCATCCAGGCGAAACACCCGTCGGTCGGGCGGCCCGTCCGGCGCCGTGCCGGTGCCAATATCGGCCGGTCCGGTAGTGGTTGTAAACCGCCCGGCCACCGCCCATCCACCGGTTGCGCCCGTCCCGCGGCGGGCGATGTCGGCGGTCCGCGCGGAGCGCAGTCCCCGCCCAGGGACCAGCAGCGAGATAGCTTCCAGCAGATTGGTCTTTCCGCTGCCGTTCGGACCGAACAGCACACTGATGCGGGAGGCCGGCCGCCAGGTCAGGGCCGGGTAGTTGCGGAAGTCACTGAGGTGCAGGCGAAGCAGCCGAAGCGTGGGGTCGTCCGAATGCCCGTGCGGATTTGGGGTAGATTTGGTGTCGCCGGGCGGAACCCCTCCCCCTAGCCCCCTCCCGCAAGGGGAGGGGGAATGATTAGCGCCGGTCACACACGCATCGGCATCAGCACATACAGCGCGCTGGCATCGGCGGCATCCCGGACCACAGTGGGAGCCGACCCGTCGGCGAAACAGAACTCCACCTGGTCACCGATCTGATCGGTGATGTCGTTGAGGTAACGCGCCTGGAAACCGATCTCCAGCGGCCCGGCGTCATACTTCACCCGGTCGGCATCCAGTTCCTCGGTTGCCGTCCCCTGCTCGGGGCTGGACGCCGACAGTTCCAACCGGTCGCGTTGTAGCGAAAGTTTCACCGGGCGCGATCGTTCGGTGGAGATTGCCGCAACCCGGCCGACCGCGTCGGAGAAGTCCTTCTTCCCCACGCGCAGCACCTTGTCGTTGCCGCGCGGGATCACCCGCTCATATTCCGGGAAGGTGCCGTCGATCAGCTTGCTGGTCAGCAGCACGGATTCGACGTGGAATTGAATGCGCGTGTCGGATAAGCCGACCTCCACGTTGCCGGTGACCTCCTCGAGCAGTTTGCGCAGCTCGGTCACGGTCTTGCGCGGGATGATCACCCCCGGCATCTGGCCGGCGCCATCGGGCAGCGGTTCCTCGACTCGCGCGAGCCGGTGCCCATCGGTCGCGACTGCCCGCAACACCCGCGTGCCGTCGCTCTCGGCAGCATGCAGATAGATACCGTTCAGGTAATAGCGCGTCTCCTCCGTGCTGATCGCGAAACGCGTGCGGTCGATCAGGCCGCGAAGCTGCAACGCCGACAGACTGAACCGGTGCGGTAAAGCTCCGGCGGTCATTGCCGGAAAATCCTCGGTCGGCAGCACGACCAGTTTGGTGTCATAACGGCCGGCCCGCAATTCAAGTTGGGTGTCGCCACCCGGATGGTCCAGTTCGATCTCGGCGCTGTCCGGCAGCTTGCGGACGATTTCATAAAGCGTTGCCGCCGGCGCCGTGCAGGCGCCGCCGCGGGATGCGCTTGCCGGCACGTCTTCGACGATGGCGATTTCCATATCCGTGGCGGTCAGCGTCAGCGCGCCCTCACGCACGGCCAGCATGACGTTGGCCAGGATGGGTATGGTGTTGCGCTTCTCCACCACGCTCTGGACGTGAGCCAGCGCCTTGAGCAGGGAGGCGCGGTCGGCCTTCAATCTCATTTGTATCTCACCTCAAACGACCGCGCCCGCAAACCGGGCGAATCGTCCCCCAGTCTAGCAAGTCCGCCGCATGCAAGACCAGTGGGGCGCTGGATGCCGG
>DATIMO010000357.1:0-5783 GCA_035475215.1 Acetobacteraceae bacterium
TTTCCACGAAGCGCCAGTCTGGATCGTGGCGTGCCTCGAGGATGCGTCGCCGACCCGCTGGTCCGGCGCGTCGATCTATCCGGCAGTGCAGAACATGCTGCTGGCAGCCCGGGCGCTGGGGCTGGGGGCCACGCTGACCACCCGTCACCTGCTGTACGAGAAGGAAACCGAAGCGGCGCTGGGCCTGCCCGAGGGTGTGCACTCCTACGCCATCCTGCCGATCGGCTATCCAATGGGGCGATTCGGGCCGGTCGGTCGCGGCGCGCTCGATCAGATGGTGTTCGAGAATCGCTGGGGCCAGCCGTTCACTGAGACGGGCCTGCTGTCGCATCCAAGGTAGAACGGAAGCGCAGCGCATTCCGTCGCCGAACGCCAGGCAACCGACAATGCCCGGTCGGGTCACTGGGTCGCCAGCCCACCGGAGTTCGACAGTTGGGACAGTGCTATTCAAGGCCCGCAGCATCGCTCTGCGCGTCGCGCTCACACCGCAGGCGTAACCTGCGTCGCCCGTTGCCGCGCAGCCGCCAGTCGCGCTAGATCGAACGGCTTTCCCACGACCGAGCAGCCCCGCGCGATCCAGCCCCGCAGAGCCTCCTGATCGACATAGCCGGTCATGAATATGATCGGCAGGTCGGGCAGCAGACGTTTCGTCCGTTCCGCCAGCTCCGTGCCGTTCATGCCAGGCATCGCGAAATCCGCCATCAGCAATTCGAAGCGCTGGCGATCGAGCAGCTCCAACGCCTGCTCGCCGCCGCTCGCCTCGGTCACCACGTGCCCAAGTTCGGCCAGCATCTCGCATGCCGAGGCGCGCACCGCGGCGTCATCATCGACCAGCAGAATCCGCAGTCGCACAGCGTTGTCGGGCGTGCGCGGGCCGGCGTTAGCCGCCTCGGCGCTGGTGCGCGGCAGATACAGGCTGACCGTGGTGCCCTGGCCCGGAGTGCTGTCGATCGTAACCGTACCGCCAAGCTGGCGGGCGAAGCCGTACACGCTGGACAGCCCCAGCCCGGTGCCTTGCCCCGGTCCCTTGGTGGTAAAGAACGGCTCGAACGCGTTGCGCCGCACGTCTTCCGTCATGCCGGCGCCACTATCCTGGACCGCTATCAGCACGTAATCGCGCCCGGTCACCACGTCCGGCAGAGCGGCGTCCCACGGCAAGTTGCGGGTGCGAAGCGTAATCTCACCGCCACCCGGCATGGCGTCACGCGCATTGGTTACCAGATTCAGCAACGCGAGTTCGAGCTGAATTGGGTCGGCCAGCGCGCACCACAGCCCGCTTTCAAGGTCGTAACGGATCGTGATAATTCCGCCGCAGGCGCGACGCAGCAATTCGTCGCTGTCGTGGATCGACGCATTGGCATCGATGGGCCGCAGCTCGATCGCCTGCTTGCGGGCGAAGGCCAGCATCTGCGCCGTGAGCCGCGCCCCGCGCTTCGCCGCCTGCTGCGCCACAGCAAGTTGGCGTATTACCCGCGCATCGTGCACCCGGCGCAGCGCCAACTCGATCGAGCCGAGCACGGCGGCGAGCAGATTGTTGAAATCGTGCGCCACCCCGCCGGTCAGCCGGCCCAGCGCCTCCAACTTGGCGGCCTGCTGCAGCGCCAGTTCCGCTCGTTCCCGCCGGTTGCTTTCGTCCAGCAATGTCTGCAACGCCTGCTGCTCGCGGGCTGCGTGCAGTATGGCACGCCGCGCCGCCAGCAGCAGGACCACGCACGTCAGCACGGCAAACGCCGCAAAGATCCCCAGATGCTGATACCATTCCGCCAGGATCTGCTGGCGATCGAGCGCATAGATCACCACAAGATCGGTCTGCGGGACCCGGCGATAAGCGAACAGCTTTTCGCGCCCGTCGGTTGATGATCGGCCCTCTCGCAGCCCGTCTGTCGCATGTTGGTCCAAAGCACGCATGACTGGATGCTGACCCGGGACCACATAGGCTGCCCGTGTATCGGACGGATAGCGCACCAGAACGGTACCGTCGTCGCGAATCAGCGCGGCGGTCGCGCCTTCATGCCAGTGCAGAACGGACTCGTAGAAATTGCGGAAATAGTCTGGCGACAAGGTCACCGCCGCCACCCCGTCAAAGCGGCCGTCCTTCAGGCGGGCGCGGCTGACCACAAACCCCAGCGTGCCGGCCGCCCTGCCGCGGAACGGCGCACTCACGGTCAGCCCCGTCTGCCCGTTCGCGGCAGCCTGGAAATACGGCCGATCGCGATCATCATACGGGTGCATCGGATAGTCACGGCTGCTGGCCGAATTGAACCCTTGCGAGTCGACAAAGAATGCCGATTGAAGCTGCGGCAACTGCTTCACCAGTCCAACCAGGAACAGATGCACCGGATCGGATTGACCGATATCGGCCCAGTCCATCTCCTCCACACGCTGCAGCTGCAGATCGAGCGCAAGCGCCGCGGTCTGCATCACCGCCTGGCCATGCTCGGCCAGCGCGTGCGTGGTCGCGATCGCCGTGTCACGCGCGCGGGCGAACACCGAATCATGATCGTACCACGCAGCCGCACCGAACATGAGCATTGGCGCGAGTACCGACGCAGCCAGCCAGCCGGCGGCGCCTCGCGCCAAGGGGCCGGCTCGGGCCGGTGTGGTTCGGGCCATGTACCGAGATTACCGGCGCCGTCTGTGGACCCCGATGGGACGATGCGTCACATTGACGTGATGGCCGGAGCAGCGGAGAAGCACCGATGGAATACAGAGTGCAGGCCCATAATACCGCACGAGAATCCGAAAATCGGATCCACGACGACGCGGTTGCGCGCCGCTTCGGTTTCACCGGCGGATTGGTGCCTGGTGTGGATGTTTACGCCTACATGATACACCCAGCGGTGGCGCGCTGGGGCTTGTCCTGGCTGGACCACGGCCGCGCCGAATGCCGCTTCCTGAGCCCCGTCTATGACGGGGACAAAGCCATCGTAATTGCGGACGAAACCACAGACGGCCTGGGCTTGCGGGTGCAAAGCGGCGACCGGAGCTGCGCGACCGGCGCCGCGACGCCGCCATCCGGCGCCCCGCAGGCGAATGCCTTCGAAACGCCGCCTGCCCCGCCCGAAATGCGGCCCCCGGCCGATGAAGCGTCCCTTGCGGTCGGGCGCCTGCTCGGCATGCAGCCGCTGCACCTGACCGACGAGTTTTCCGCCCGTTATCTTTCAGGCGTACGTGAAACCGACCCGATCTACACGCACGAGCACCTGGCGCATCCGGGGCTCGTGCTGCGCACCTGCAACTGGGCATTGAGCCACAACGTCGTGCTGGGACCATGGATGCATGTTGGCAGCACCGTGCAGAATCTCGCGCTCGCGCGGATCGGCGATACGCTGGGCGTGCATGCACGCGTCAGCGCCAATTACGAACGCAAGGGCCATCGTTTCGTCGAGCTGGAGGCGCTGGTGCTGGCCAGCGGGCGGAACGTGGCCAGAGTCACCCATGTTGCGATCTATCGGCCGCGGCAGGTGGCCGCGATCGAATGACCGTGTTCACCCCGCGGGCGCAGCCAGTTGGGAAACGTCGGTTCCTTCCTCGTTGAGGATGCGACACCGGTAGTTCTGCAACAGCGAACTGACGCGACAACGGCAGAACGTCCTGGAAGGTCGAGGGCGACACCACGATTCGATCCGGTTCAACGTCGATCAGCAGGACATGGGGGAACGAACTGTCCAGGTCGGCGCGGCGGGCCGCCTGGAACTCGTCGCGCGACTGGGCGTCCGGTGTCACGACGAACCTTGTCTGCTCTCACCTCGTCACGAAACGGTTCATACACGTTGCAGGCCATTGCAGAATTGACCGACAAGTACCAGCAGGCGACCGCAATCGGCGAGAGCAGATGAAAGGACCGCCGTCAACCCGCAGCATGATCTTGTTCTTGTCGAGCGTTAGGTGATCTTTATTCCAGCAAGCGACAATCCGATATTTCGATCCGATCGACAGGCCGAATCGAAAGGCAGCGCTTCTACAAGCGGCTCAGCCGGACGACGGGAATTTGCCGCGATGTAAGCCGCTGGTAATTCTCGTAGGGTGGATAGATCGCGACGAGTCGCGGCCACAGGCCGGATTTTTCGTCGTCTGGTACGCGCTGTCCCGCAACCGCGAAACGCGCGCCCCCAATTTCTACCTCCGCCGCCGGATTGGATTGGAGATTGAGATACCAGCCCGGATGTTGCGGTGCGCCGCCCTGTGACGCGACCACCATCAGATCGTCGCCGTCCTGCAGATACAGCAGCGGGACGGTACGGCGCTGCCCGGATTTGCGACCGACGGTGGTCAATAGACAAACGGGCGCACCAGATGGAAAGCGGCCCAACAACTTGCCGCCGCTCAGGCGATAGATCCATACATTCGCAGCACTGGCGGCGCGCATCAGAAATTTGTTCACGTCAGCTTCGTTCGCCGGTTGCGGCGGCAAAATGCCGCACGAATCGCGCGCTGATTTCGGTAAGCTGCTCGACCAAGGCAACGCCGGTTTCAGGCGACGACAGTCGCGGATCGCCGCCCCGCACGCCGTCCGGCGACACCTCGTGGTACTCGACCGGCATGCCGATCTCGGCGCCTTCGAAGCGCCCGACGCCGAACGCGGTCAGTTTGATCCCCAGCACATCCTGCTGCGGCAGCGGTTCCGGGATCAGGTCGGGACGCAGCAGCCGCGGAAACAGATGCATCCCGATGCTGGTCAGCGGATCGGCGCCGTGGCCGGAGACCTTCGCCGCCTTCTCCGGGCCCACGATGCCCGGCAACAGCGAATAGCCGATGCGCCAGAGATACAGGCTGGGGATCAGGATTTTCCGCTCCACCCAGATCGGATGGGTAGCATCGTGGATCGCCTGCACGTTGCCGCCATGGCCGTTGATGACCACGATGCGCGTCAGGCCATGACGCAGCAGACAGGCCAGCATGTCGGAGATCACCGCACGCAACGTTGCCTGACCCAGCGCGATTCCGCCGGGCATGGAGCCGAAATAGTCGGCGCCGCCGAATGGAATGCTGGGGGCCATCAGCGTGCGCGTACCCCGTTCGGTGGCGCGCGCCGCAATACGCTCGGCGATCGCGTCGGCCAGCATCCAGTCGCCCATCGGCGCGTGCGGACCCTGGTCCTCATGGCTGCCCATCGGCAACAGGATCACCGGGTTGCGCGCCATTTCCTCGCGCGCCTCACCGCCGGTGAGTTCGCTCATTCGCATCTTGGTCATCGCGCGTTTCCTATCCCGTCGGCCGCCGCTTCATGAATGCCGCGCGCAGGCACGTGGCCACCACCTCGCCGCGCTGATTGATGGCCTGATGTTCGAACTCCACAACACCTGCCTCCGGCCGCGACTTGCTGGGCCGCACCGATCGCACGGTGGAGCGCGCGCGGATCGTGTCGCCGTGAAACACGGGCTTGGGGAACTCCACCTTGCTCATGCCGAGATTGGCAATGGTCGTCCCCAATGTGGTTTCACCCACCGTCATTCCGATCAGCAGCCCGAGGGTGAACAGGCTGTTCACCAGCGGGCGGCCGAACTCGGTGGATTTGGCGAACTCCGCATCCAGATGCAGCGGTTGCGGATTCATGGTCAATGAGCTGAACAGCACATTGTCCATTTCCGTCACGGTGCGCGACAGCGTGTGTTCGAACACCTGGCCTTCGTGAAATTCCTCGAAATACAAACCGGCCATGTGCGCGCATCCCCATGCATGGGCGTGACGATAGCAAGGCCAAGGGGCTCTGCCCCTTGGAACCCCGCCAGGGGACTAGTCCCCTGGACCCCTCGGACTGGTTTGGCGCGAAGGGGGCCAGG
>DATIMO010000358.1:0-1543 GCA_035475215.1 Acetobacteraceae bacterium
CGCGATCATGCAGATAATCGCCGATGCATCCGATTACGTCTGATTGCAGGCGGATGGCCGGGACAAGCCAGGACAAGCCCGGCCGTGACGGTCGGTACCATGACCTGGCACCTCTTGGTATCAGTCTTCGAGCGACCGATCGAGTACGCGCACCGAATGCACCGCCCGCCGCCCGGCAAGATCCGCAATCTGATGCCGGCATGAGGTTCCGTCTGCGACGATCAGCGCATCAGGCGGAGCGGCACGCACGGCTGGCAGCAATGCGGCCTCGGCCATTGCTTTCGAAACTGCCAGCGTCTCTGCCTGATAGCCGAACGCACCGGCCATGCCGCAGCATGACGATGCGATTGGTCGCACATCAAGTCGGGGGATGCGCCGCAGCAGGGCGATCATGTCGGGGAAGGCGCCGAACGATTTCTGGTGGCAATGCCCGTGCACGTGCGCCGAGATCGGCAGGGGATGAAGCGTGAGTGCCGGCTTCTCGCGGGCGAAAAATTCCGACAGCAGCATGGCGCGGGCGGCCAGGTCGCGCGTTGCCGCACCCGGCACTAGGGAGGGAAATTCGTCGCGCAGAGTCAGCAGACAGGACGGTTCCAGGCCAATCACCGGCATGTCGCGTGCGAAAGCTGCGAGCACGCGGCGGGCTTCCGTGCGCGCCTGCTCCACCAGGCCGGCGGCGAGATAGGTGCGACCGCAACAAAATGGACGATCTTGGGCGGCTGGTACGGTCGGGCGATAGCCGGCGGCAGTGAGTACGCGGATTGCGGCGCGGAGATTTTCCGGTTCGAACCATCGGTTGAACGTGTCGGCGAAGAGGAAGACCGTTACGGTCGACGGAGGGGATGGCCGGGACAAGCCCGGCCATGACGGTTCGGGGTGCATCGCCGGCGCTGACGGTTGGGAGGGCGTTATCTCCGCATCGCGAAACGGCTTTGCATCCCACACGGGCAGCGGCCGCTCCGCCGCAATTCCAAACCACCGCTCGCCCAAACGCCGAAGGGGCGGCCGGGTGTTCCGCGCATTCGCAAGCAACCGCATGCGCGACGCGATTGGGGCGATTCGGGGCAGCCCGGCGATCAGGCGCTCGCGGCGTGACAGGCCGTGGCGCGCCGCTCGTTCGGCAAGGACCTCGATCTTCATCTTCGCCATATCAACGCCGGTCGGGCATTCCCGTCGACAGCCCTTGCAGGACACGCACAGCGCCATCGCCGCGGCGACATGATCGGAGGCCATTGCGTCCGCGCCCAACTGGCCGGTCAGCGCCAGGCGCAAGGTGTTGGCACGACCACGGGTGACGTGCTCTTCATCGCGCGTGACACGATAGCTTGGGCACATCACGCCGGCATCGAAACCACGGCACGTGCCATTGTTGTTGCACATCTCCACCGCGCCCAGCATGCCGCCGAGCGCGCCCGGATGCGCGGACCAATCGAGCTTTGGCGTGAATCCGGTGATCGGCGCATAACCCGGCCCATACCGGAACAAGGTGCGGTCATCCATCCGTGGAGCACGCACGATGCGGTTCGGATTGAGCAGGCCGGTG
>DATIMO010000359.1:0-6238 GCA_035475215.1 Acetobacteraceae bacterium
GCCATCGGCGGTGGTTGCGGCCAAGCCGGAGCCGGACGGTGGGACCGTATCTGCCGCACCGGTTGCAGAACCTGCGCCGGCGGCGGCCGAACCTGCGACAGAACCCGGCGCGGAGTCCCCGGCCGACGCTCCGGATCTTGATGCGCTGCTGGCCGGACTGTCAGCGCCGGCGGAGCCACCAGCCGAAGCCCCGGCGGACGACCTGGATACGCTGCTTGCCAGCCTGAACGCCGAACCGCCACCGGCCGCACCGGACGAAACCGAACCGGACCTGGACGCGCTGCTGGCATCGCTGAAATAGCACCCTCACCCGGATTGCTGGGCGAACCGGCCTGCGAGCAACCTGCTGTGCTTCTCGCGGCCTCTGCGCCTCCGTGGTGAATCCAGTCTGAACTGGCAACGGATTTCAGCTTTGGGCTGTGGACTTGTTCAGTGCCACGGCGGCGCGAATGAGCGCCTTCAACGCCGTTTCATCAATCTTGTCGCCCTCGTGGAAATCGATGGCACGCCTGGTGTTCCCTTCGAGGCTGGCGTTGAAGAGGCCTGAAGGGTCCTCCAACGAGGCGCCCTTGGCGAAGGTCATCTTCACGATAGTCTTGTACGACTCGCCGGTACAGATGATTCCAGCATGCGACCATACCGGAACCCCTCTCCACTTCCACTCCTCGACCACTTCGGCGTCGGCCTGCTTGATGAGAATTCGGACCCGAGCGAGCGTCTCACCCCGCCAATCACCCAACTGTTTAATTCTCGCATCTATCAATTGAGAGGGAGAGTCTCCTGCCGTTCGCTCCTTCGAGCCGCTGTTCCTCTGCGTCATGGTGGTCGCTTTCTTCATGTTGAAGACCGCCGTGCCCCTGAACTGTGCCGGCAGGTCCTCAATCTGCCCGCGCCAAGACCTGCTCCAGGTTTGCAAAGAACCGCTGCCATCCGCCCTTGGCGCCCTGGTAGGCCTGCTGCTGATCCGGCCGGAAGCCCGACTGCTCCATGCGCAGGTGGGTTCCCGTGCTCGTCGGGGTGAGCGTCCAGGTGACGACACTCTCGAGACCAAACGCCGCCCACGAGTAGGACAACGTTTGGTTCGGCTCGACTGCCAGGACCTGACAGTCGACAGCGCCCCAGTCGGCGCGAAGATCGAAACGGTGGCCCACGACCGGCCTGAAATCGTTCTTCATCAGCCACTCCTCGATCAGGTGTGGTTGCGTGAGCGCGCGCCAGATCTTTTCAGGCGGAGAAGCTATCTCCCGTTCGACAACGACGGAGCGCGTTTCAGTCGCGGTATTGGTCATTGGTCCATCCTTTTCAGCAAGTCTTCGAGGTGGTCGAATCGGCTTTCCCAGAAGCCGGCCATTTGGCTTGTCCAGTCGATCAACGGGGCCAGGGCGCCGAGCTGCGCGCTATAGTGGGTCTGGCGACCTTGGTGGCGGTCGCGCACCAGTCCGGCCCGCTTCAGGACCCCGAGATGCTTTGAGACGGCCGGTTGCGAGACCCCGGCCCGCGCCTTCAAGCCCCCGACCGTCTGCTCTCCTTCGCGGCACAAACGCTCGAAGATCGCCCGACGGGTCGGATCGGCAAGCGTTCGGAAGAGCACATCGTGCGGATTCGTCATGGAGATGCATAACTCGTTGGCTATTGATCGAACCCATAACCGACGGGATATATGCAAGTCCAGCGGAAATGTGGGGGCAGCGGTCGCCGAGGTGGTCGCCACTTTGGAGCGCTGGAAGCCATCATCGCGCCGAGTGCGGCCAACACCTCCGGCGTCGGCGCGATCACACCGCGCTGAAGCGCGGGCTCACGTTGGAGCCAGTGTACCGGACCATAATGGCTTCAAGTTGAAGCCGTCATGGTCTCGACAGTTCCGCGCCCGCCCGCAAGCGGGTCCGGCGTGCTTCCGTGTCGTTCAATCGGTGCGAACGATGATTTCGACGCGCTGGCTTTCCTGGGACATGCCGGGTACCTCGCTGATGTTGCGTCGCGTACGGTGCATGCGGGCACGGGTGATTCCCGCCGCGGCAAGCTTGTCCTCGATCAACTGCATGCGTAGCCGCGACAGGTCGGCGATCGCCTGCGGGCCGTCGGGATCGAGGTATTCTGCCAGAACAACGCGTGCATTCGGGTTCTGCATCGCCCAGCCGGCCGCGGCGCCGATCACGGTCAGCGCATCCTGGTCCAGCATTGCAGACCATTGCGTGAAGAACACGGCGTAGTCGGGCGAGCGTTGGCGGATGCGAGCGACGATGTTGGGATGGATCTGCCAGGGCATGCCGCCGGTGCTGGGCTCCCCGCAATTCTGCACCCACAGGTGGTGCACGTCGGAAGTGCGTTCGCACTGCACGAGTTCGATGCTAATGTCCGGGTTGAGCGTGTTGGCCAGCAGGTCCTGGAGATGCGTCTCCCCGCCTACCAGCCAGACCCGCCCGTTGAACTCGGCCAATGTGATGTCCGCCATGCAAGCCCCCGAACGACCAAAAGCCCCGCAACAATCGGCTGAGCGCCGGTGCGCCGGGGTGTCCCGGCACTGCCGCCGTCACGAGTGCCGCCGATGCCACTGATCCTGAAGCTGACCGGCGGTACCGAGCGGGATACCCGCACGCTCAAGCACGGGACTCTATCCATCGGACGCGCGCCCGGCAATGATTGGGTGCTGGCTGATCCCGAACGGCAGATGTCGAAGACCCATTGCGTGGTCACCGCGGCCGGCGGGCAGTACGTGCTGACCGATCTCAGCACCAACGGCGTCTTCGTCAACGGCTCGCACGAGCGGGTGCCCCGGAACGGCGAGATCGCGCTGACCGATGGCGACGAGTTTCGCATCGGGGAATACGTGATCTCGGTGACGGAAGACCTGTCGCCGGTCGGCACCGCGCCGTACGTGGTCGGTCACGAGCCGCAGATGCCGGGAGGAGTGCAGCGCCCGGACCCGTTGGCGAGCGTGAAGCCGGTGAACCCCGACCCGATCGGCGGCGACCCGCTGGACGACCCGTTCGGGCGGATGCCGCCGCCCGGCTTCGTGCATCCCATCAGCGCGCCGGTGCCGGTCCTTCGCACCAGCGATCCATTCGATGTGGCGGAGGAAGACAAGCGGCTGCCGACGGCCGATCCGCATGATGACCTGTTTCATGGCCTCGCGCCCGCGGAATCCTGGCAGGGGCCGTCCCAGGCCGATAACGCGGATGCGCCGCTGCACGTGTTCGCGGCACCCAAGGCGATCAACGCCCCGATGCTGGATGACCTCGACATCGATGCGCTGCTCGGGGACACGCCGCCGGGTCAGCCGGTGCCGGTATCCGCATTGCCGGTCCAGCAGTTGCCGGCGGCGCCGCCGGCGCCGATCCAATCGGCCGTACCGCAACCCGGGCAGCCGCATGCGCCGCTGAGGACTCGGTCCGCCCCCACCCCACCCGCTGCGGTCGCCGCGCCAGGGGGGCTGCCAGGGGGGCTTCCGGGGGGGCCGCCGGTAGTTCCGGCGGATGCCACCCGTGTGCTGGCCGCCTTCCTGGAGGGCGCAGGCGTTACCGGCCTGAATCTCGGGCCGGACCCGGAAGCTGCCCTACGCGCCGCCGGCGCCGTCTTCCGTGAAATGGTGGAGGGTTTGCGCCAGGTCCTGATATCTCGCGCGGCGGTGAAGAACGAGTTCCGCGTCGAGCAGACCATGCTGCGGGCGCGCGACAACAACGCGCTCAAGTTCTCGGTCACCGCCGAAGACGCGATCGGCGCGCTGCTGCAACCGGACCGGCCCGGTTACAAGCCGCCGCTGGAGGCGGCGCGTGAGGCGTTCGACGATGTGCGTTCGCACGAGATGGCAGTGATGGCGGGTGTACAGACCGCCTTGGTGGGGCTGCTGAAGCGGTTCGAGCCGGGTGCGCTGGAGCGGCGCATGCAGCCGGGCGCGTTTGGCAATATCCTGCCGGCGGCACGCAAGGCGCGCACCTGGGAATTGTTTTGCGACACGTACAAGGAAATCGCCCGCGAGGCGGAGGACGATTTCCAGTCGGTGTTCGGCCGCGAGTTCGCCCGCGCCTATGACGCGCAGATGCGGAAGCTGTAATACCCGGCGGCGGCAGCAGGAAGGCTGAACCACAGAGACACCGAGGCGCGGAGAAGAAATCATGCGCTTCGCGCCCGCTCTCGCCGATTGACTGCGCGCAGCGCAAAGCGGCCTTCTCCGTGGCTCCCCGCCTCTGTGGTGAATCTCGCTACCTGATAACCCCGCAAACCTTGCGGGTTTGCACAACAAACGCTTCCAACTACCGGCCGATCCGAGGCAAATAGTGCGGCAGTCAGGAGGGATCGTCGGAATGACGAAGTGGGTTCATGTTGTATCGGCGCTTCTTCTGCTGACCGGCTTTGCCGGTTGCTCGGCGCCGCCACCGCCGCCGACCGAGGTGGACCTGTCCTTGTCCGCCAGCGCCGACGTCAATCCGACCGCCTCCGGAGAAGCCGCCCCGATCGTGGTGCGCGTGTATCAGCTTGCCTCCACCTCGGGGTTCGAGGGGGCCGAATTCTTCCAGTTGTTCAACCAGGACCAGGCCGTGCTGAAGACCGATCTGGTCAAGAAGGACGAATTCGTACTGGCTCCCGGACAGAAGAAGACCACGACACTGATGCCGACCGATCAGGTCACGGCATTGGGCATCCTGGCAGCCTATCGCGATTTCCAGCATGAGAAATGGCGGGCCACCGTACCGGTCCCGGCGCACAAGACCACTGTCGTGACCGCGACGATCGGACATGACGGGGTGGTTGCCAAGGCCGAACCCGCAAAGAAGGCCGGCTCCTGACCATGGGGTGGGAGAACAAGGTCGTCTGGACCGAGGGGCTGTTTCTGCAGCCGCAGCACCTGCAGCAGCAGGAGCGCTATATCGAGCGTCTGATACGCGCCAGCACCGGCGGATTGCGTCCATACGCCTGGGGGCTGACGCAGCTCGAACTGGATGCCGACCTGCTGACCCTCGGCAAGTTCGCGGTCCGTTCGATTGCCGGCATTCTGCCCGACGGAACCCCTTTCAGTGCACCCGGTGATGTCGATCACCCACGCCCGGTCGATCTGCCGGAAAGCGCGCGGAACAACATCGTCTATCTGATCCTGCCGGTGCGCCAGCCAGGCGGAATGGAAGCGGCACCGCTGGAAACGATCGAAACCGTGGCTCGCTTCGCCATGGCCGAGCATGAGGCGGTGGATACCAATTCCGGCTACCAGAGCACGGCGATTGTGCCGATCGGCAAGCTGCGCCTGCGTTTTGCGTTGGAAGGCGATGCCCGCGAAGGGCATGCGTCGATCGGGCTGGCGCGGATCGCCGAGGTGCGGGCGGACAAAAGCGTGCAACTCGATGACAGCTTCATCCCCCCATTGCTGTTGACCAGCGCGTCGCCGGCGCTGGCCGGTTTCGTGACGCAATTGCAGGGCCTGCTGCACCACCGGGCGGAGGCACTTGCCGGCCGCGTGTCGGAAACGGCGACGCGCGGGGCGGCGGAGATTGCCGATTACCTGATGCTTCAGTTATGCAACCGGTACGAGCCGCTGTTGACGCATCTGGCGACGACCGTCGGGCAGATGCACCCGGAGGCGTTCTATCGGGTCTGCGTCAGCCTTGCCGGCGAGTTGGCGACGTTCACCGAATCGCGCAAGCGACCGCCGGCGTTTCCACCATACCGCCATGACGATCTGCAGGCGACCTTCCGGCCGGTAATCGCGGCGCTGCGGCAATCGCTGTCGGCAGTGCTGGAGCAGAACGCGGTGCCGATCCCGCTGCAGGAGCGGCGTTTCGGCATCCGGGTCGGGCCGATCGCCGATCGCACCCTGGTGGCCAATGCAACCTGGGTCTTGGCGGTGAAGGCGCAGATGCCGGCCGAGGCGCTGCGTCGCGGCTTCCCCAACCTGTGCAAGATCGGGCCGGTCGAGCAAATCCGGGAGCTGATCAATGTGGCGCTGCCGGGCATCGCGGTGCGCGCGCTGCCGGTGGCACCGCGGCAACTGCCGTACTATACCGGAACGACCTATTTCGAGCTGGACCGCAGCAGCCCTTATTGGGCGGCGCTGGCAAGATCGGGCGGAATTGCGATCCACGTCACAGGTGAGGTGCCCGGACTTGAGATTGAATGCTGGGCGATCAGGGGGTGAGCGGCTTCATGAGTGACGATCCCTTTGCCGAGCCCACGGACACCGAAGCCACCGTCATCCGGCCACGCCCGGGCGGACGCACAGGCGCGCCGGCACTGCCGGTCAGCACCGGGC
>DATIMO010000360.1:0-10145 GCA_035475215.1 Acetobacteraceae bacterium
GTTGAAGAAACGCTGTACTTGGCCGAGGACGTCATTGCCCTGAGCTTTGGCCGGTACGGTGCCCATTGCCAGGGGCAACGCAAGCGCCGCTGCCCCGAAAGACGCTGCTCCGAATAGTCGCATATTCGCCTCCGTCACACGCTGTCCGAGGGGAACGCGCAGCGATTTGCCGTGGTTCCCAGCCCTCGCGTCAGACGATCCCTTGCCAGCCCGGGGAAGCCCGGTATGACTGGAGCAGTCATAAAACCGGATCCTGTCGCAGCAAATGTCCCAAGGTTCTTCCGCCGCCCGCCTCGCCGTGGATATCGGCGGAACCTTCACCGATCTTGCCCTGGAGCAGGGGGCGCGGCGATTCACCGTGAAGGTGCTGACCACCCCAGCGGCGCCCGAACAGGGTGTGCTGGAAGGCGTGCGGACCGTACTGCAAACCGCCGGTCTGACACCCTCAGACATCGCCATCGTGATCCATGGTACCACGCTGGCGACGAATGCGGTGATCGAGCGCAAGGGCGCGCGCACGGCGTTGCTGACGACCGAAGGGTTCCGTGATGTTCTGGCGATGGGCAATGAAAGCCGCTACGACCAGTATGACCTGAACATCATCCTGCCGGAGCCGCTGGTACCCCGCTATCTGCGCCTGCCCGTACCGGAGCGGCTGGACAATGAAGGCAAGGTGCTGCGTCCGCTCGACGAAACAGCCCTGCGCGCATTGATCCCTGTGCTGCGAGACGAGCAGGTTGAAAGCATCGCGGTTGGGTTCCTGCACTCGTTCGTCAATCCGGCGCACGAAGTCCTGGCGCGGCAGATATTGGTTCGGGAATTGCCGGATATTCCGGTCTCCCTGTCGTCGGACGTGTCGCCGGAAATGCGGGAGTGGGAGCGCTTTTCGACCACCGCGGCCAATGCCTATGTCCAGCCGCTGATGACCCGGTATCTGCGCCGGCTGCAAGCCGGGCTGCGCGATCTTGGTGTTGACGCGCCGATGTTCCTGATGCTGTCCGGCGGTGGTCTGACCACGATCGAAACGGCCTGCCGGTTTCCGATCCGGCTGGTGGAGAGCGGGCCGGCGGGCGGGGCGATTTTTTCCGCCGATATCGCGCGGCAATGCGACCTTGGCGGCGTTCTGTCCTTCGACATGGGCGGCACCACGGCCAAGATCTGCCTGATCGATGATGGCCGCCCGCAAACCGCCCGCAGTTTCGAAATCGCGCGTGTCGGCCGGTTCAAGAAGGGCTCCGGCCTGCCGCTGCGGATCCCGGTGATCGAGATGGTGGAAATCGGCGCCGGCGGCGGCAGTCTCGCGCATGTCGATACGATGGGCCGGATCGCCGTGGGGCCCGAAAGTGCTGGAGCGGACCCGGGGCCGGCCTGCTATGGCCGGGGCGGCCGTTTGCCAGCGGTGACCGACGCGAATCTGCTGCTCGGCCGTTACGACCCGCGCCGCTTTGCCGGCGGGACCATGCGCCTGGACTACGGCGCGGCGCATGATGCAATGGCGGAACGGGTCGGCGGTAAGCTGGGCCTGTCGCCGGACATGGCGGCGCTCGGGGTGATCGAGATGGTCGATGAGAACATGGCCAATGCGGCGCGTGTGCATGCGATCGAATCGGGCAAGACGTTCGATGATCGCACCTTGATTGCTTTCGGCGGCGGCGGCCCGGTGCACGCCTGCCGCGTCGCCGAGAAGCTTGGCATCACGCGGATTCTAGTGCCTTCCGGTGCCGGTGTCGGCAGCGCCATCGGCTTCCTGCGCGCGCCGGTCGGGTATGAGGTGGTGCGCAGCCTTTATCAGCGTTTTTCCACGTTCGATGTTGCGGCCGTCAACGCATTGCTGGCTGAAATGGCGAACGAGGCTGCCGCGGTGGTTGCACAAGGCAGTTTCGGCGCGCCGACCACGGACTCGCGGCTGGCCTACATGCGCTACGTCGGACAGGGCCATGAGATCCCGGTTCCGCTGCCGGCGCGTGTGCTGGTGGCGGACGATGTAAGTGCCATCCGCGCCGCATACGACACCGAATACACGAAATTCTATGACCGACCGGTGCCTGGGTCGGATGTGGAAATCATGAGCTTCGCGGTGCAGGTCGCCACGGCTTCGGAAGCTGGCCCAGAAATGCCTCTTCCGCTTGCGGGAAAGGTCGCCGCGCAAAGCGCGGCGGGTGGGGGCCTACGCCGCCAACCAGTACGCGACACCACCAGCGGCGAGGTTTCCGACTGGGCTGTGCACGACCGCCCTGCCCTGCGCTCGGGCGTGCCGATTGCCGGACCAGCGATCATCGCCGAAGACGAAACATCCACCATGGTCGGGCCCGGCTGGTCGGCCCGCATGAACGACTTCGGCTATATCGAACTGACGCGGGAGACGGCATGATGTCAAAGGAAACTGCGGCCCTCGCGCAAATCCAGCGGCAGATCATGTGGAACCGGCTGATTGCCGTGGTCGAGGAGCAGGCGCAGACCATGATCCGCACCGCCTTCTCCACCACCGTGCGCGAGGCCGGTGATTTGTCGGCGGGCATCTTCGATTTGCAAGGGCGCATGATGGCGCAGGCGGTGACCGGAACTCCCGGCCATGTCAACTCGATGGCCGAAAGCGTCGGTCATTTCTTGCGGAAGTTTCCGGCCGGGGTAATGCAGCCGGGTGATCACTACATCACCAACGATCCGTGGCTCGGCACCGGCCACCTGCACGACCTGACCGTGGTCACGCCGGCATTTCGGAATGGCCGGATTGTCGGGCTGTTTGCCAACACGGCGCATGTCATCGATGTGGGTGGGTTGGGCATGGGGCCGGAGGGCCGTTCGGTGTTCGAGGAAGGCATCTACATCCCGATCATCAAGTGCTTCGACCGGGGTCGGCCAAATGAGACTTTCTTCGATTTCATCCGTGCCGGCTCTCGCCTGCCGGTGGAGCTTGAAGGCGACGTCTATTCGCTGTGTGCCTGCAACGATGCGGGCGCCAAGCGGCTGGTCGAGATGATGGAAGAGTTCGCGATGGACAGCCTGGACCCGCTGGCCGGGTTTATCTTCGACAGCTCCTTGCGTGCCACGGTGGCAGAGATCGCGCGGCTGCCGAAGGGCACCTATCGTGGCGAAATCTGGTCCGACGGCTACGAGGAACCGATTCGCCTATCGGCCGCGATGACGATTCTGGATGACATGATCGAGGTCGATTACGCCGGCACGTCCGGTCTTTCGAACCGCGGCATCAACGTGCCCCCGGCCTATTGCCGCGCCTATTCCTGCTTCGGGATCAAGTGTGTGGTGGCGCCGGAGGTGCCCAACAACTGGGCCAGCCTGTCGCCATTCCACATGAAAATACCTGAAGGATGCATCCTGAATGCACCGCGGCCCTATCCGGTCTCGGTACGGCATGTGATCGGGCACCTGCTTCCCGACCTGATGATGGGGTGTCTGCATCAGGCGGTACCCGAACATGTAACCGCCGAGGGGGCGTCTTCGCTGTGGAATCCTCCCCTGCGAGGTGGTTCATCGGTATCCGGTCAGGCGCGTGGCAATCGGCCGGTGGTGGCGGATTTCGAGATCATCACGTTCAATTCGGGTGGCACCGGGGCGCGGCCGGGGTCCGACGGGTTGAACGCAACGGCTTTCCCGTCAGGCGTGAGGACCATGCCGGTGGAGGCGACGGAAAATGTCGCCCCGGTGATCTTCTGGCGGAAGGAGTTGAAACCGGACTCCGGCGGGGCCGGGCGGACGCGCGGCGGCGTTGGGCAGATCATGGAGATCGGCACCAAGGGTGATCTGGAATTTGCGGTGAACGCGACATTCGACCGGGTGGCGCATGCGCCGAAGGGCCGCGACGGCGGTCTGCCGGGGACGCCCGGCGTGGTGCGGCTGAAATCCGGCGCGAAGCTGCGGACCAAGGGGTTCCAGGTGATCCCGGACGGCGACCGATTGGTGCTGGAACTGCCGGGCGGGGCCGGCATGGGCAATCCGGCACAGCGTGACCCGGCGATGCTGGAGCGGGACGTGCGGGACGGGTTGGTTTCGGCTGACACCGCAAGTCGGGTATACAAGGCACGCACCTAATTAGATCCACCTCGCCCCCTCTGCGGGAGCGGTCGGATCGCGATGCGATCCCCAGCGACAACTCGCGCGCGTGCTGCGATCGACCGGGCACCACGGCACTGACGTTGATGGAGAAGCTGGGCATTGCCCACGCAGCCTCGTGCTACCCGAAACAGTTGTCCGGCGGGATGCGGCAGCGCGTGTCAATTGCCCGCGCCCTGATCCATGCGCCGTCGATCCTGCTGGTTGACGAACCGTTCGGGGGCGAATATCCCAGGTTCAATTCTTGTTCCGAAAGGATCAAACCGGTGTTCCGGGAAATGGGCTGATCCGCTTCTGAACAAACCCGCCTATCTACCGATCTCGGTTTCGACCTCGACATCCACCTCTTCGTCGTCATCATCCTTCGGTTCGACGGCCTCTTCCTCGTCCTCGTCGGGGGTCACCAGCGTTTCGCGTTCGTCCTCAGCGGCCGGCGAGGGTTGCGGCCTCTCGATGAAACGCCTGGTCCTGACCGGCATTGGCGGCCGCACCGGCCGCGGCAGTTCAGGCGGCTGTTCAGCACCGCATTTGGGGCAGATGGCTGGAGACCGGTTGAGATCATAGAAATGCGCGTTACATCCCGCACAAGTGCATTTCCTGCCAAGTTCCGGTCTGCCCATTCGTATTATTCCCAAAAAGAATCCTGCTGTAGTCTTGGCGCAAGATGTTGCTGATAACTCGTCGTTTGCCCGATCATTTTCCCGGCTACCGAGCATCGCGAAAATTACATGGTGTCGCGGGTGCCTACTTACGAGGTATTTCCGACACCGCAGGTCGTGTCCGTACCGGGCAGGTTTTTGGTTTCACAATCTCGTGTGGCGTGCTAGGATTAACACCTGATTATCGAACTAGGAGCATGACCCCCGGTCGTTCATTACGCCAGCTAGGACCAATTCTGATCATCACGGCGACTGTGGTGGTCATCGGGCTCGCATGGTTTGGCGCGCTGTCGGCGATCGCGGCGCACCGGACAGCATCGCGAGCGCGGGTTGAAACCGAGGTGCAGAGCAAGGCCGATCTGGTCGCTGAGCAATTGCACCGCGAATTGCTCGTAACGGACCAGAGCCTGCACATCCTGGAACTCGAATGGCAGCGTGATCCTGCCACATTCGATTTCGCTAGCTGGCGCAAGCGCGTGCTGGCGCTGACCGATATGTCGCTGCAGATCTTCACGGCGGACGCGGCTGGCATCGTCCGCCGGAGCTCACGCCCTGAGATTATCGGTGATTATGTCGGTGAGCGGGATTATTTTCGTCACGAAGCCGCATTGACGAGCGACGATGAACGTATGTTCATCGGCTCGCTGATTCGGGGACTTGTCACACAACGTTGGCAGATCAACCTCGCTCGGCGGCTGGATCTCCCGCAAGGCGGATTCGGCGGCGTAATCGTTGCATCTTACGATGTAAGCGCGCTGCACCGACTGCAAATGGAAGCGAATCTCGGCCGGCAGGGGCTGCTGATCGTTACCACATCCGATGGCGCGCTGCGCGGCGTGGGTGACGAGTCGTTGGCCAGGCCCGATCTGAGCATCGCCAGATCCCCGGTTTTTTTCGCCATGCGGCAGTCGCAGAGCGGACGTTGGGTCGGCAGATCGCCGTTGGACGGCATCGACCGAATCATGGCTTTTGCCGACATTGCCGGTCGTGGACTTCGGGTGTTGGTGGGCCTCGATCGGGCCGAAGCGATGCGTACGGCGAATGAGTGGGAGCAGCAGGCGCTGCTTTTTACGATGATCGCCACGGTGTTTGTGCTGTTGATGGCCGGTGTGATGCTGTGGGCCGAGCGGGCTGCCCGATTGCGTCATGCTGCCGCGATCCGGGACCGGACGGTGCTGGCCAACGCCAACGCCCAGCTTGAAGCCACGGAGCAACGGGAGCGGACTAAGGCGACCCAGCTTGAAGCGACCCTGGCGGGCATGACAGACGGCATCATGATGGTTGATGCGAACCTTCAACTGTTAGCCTGGAACGCTCGTTTTCCTGAATTCACCGGGGTCCCGGCCGAGATCCTCCGTGTCGGGTTGCCAATGGAACATATGCTGCGTGCCCAGGCATTAGCCGGCGAATTCGGAATCGTCACCACCGAAGCCGAGGTCATCCGGCGACTGGCCCTGCTCCGTCGCGGTGCCAGCATTGGCACGATCGAACGCCGACGTCCTAGCGGGCGTACCCTGGAGATTCGTCGCAATCCTTTGCCGGGCGGCGGATTTGTCACGCTTTATTCAGACATAACCGGCCGCCGGAATGCTGAAGATCGTGCCCGCCGCGCGGAAACAATGGCGGCTATCGGCCGCCTGACCTCCGGTATCGCACACGACTTCAACAACATGCTGTCTTCGATATCCGGCAATGCCGAGATGCTATACAGCGATTTCGCTGGCGCCCCGCGTGAGGCACGACGTTTGTCTATCATCCTGCAAGCGGCGAACCGGGGTGCTGACCTGACCCGGCAATTGCTTGCCTTCGCGCGCAAGCAGACGCTGGCTCCGAAGCTGGTCGATTTGAACGCAGTGGTGCGCGGGATCGGCGAACTGCTGAACACGACACTCGGCCCGAAGATCACGTCCGACTTTCAACTCGCGCCCGATCTGTGGGCGGCCCTAGTGGATCCAGTGCAGATCGAGCATGTGGTGCTGAACCTCGCGATCAATGCACGAGATGCGATGCCCGATGGCGGCCAACTTACGATCACCACCAATAACGTTTCCCTGACCCGAATTGACAATCTGGAAGATCTGCCCCAGGGGGATTACGTGGTCGTTGTCGTTCAGGACACCGGCACAGGAATGACCGATGAGGTGCTGCGGAACGCATTCGAGCCGTTCTTCACCACCAAGCCGCCGGGCAGCGGCTCCGGGTTGGGACTAAGCCAAGTTTACGGTGTCAGCCAACAGTCGGGCGGAGGCGCAAGGATTGACAGCAAGCTCGGTCAGGGCACGACCGTCAGCGTGTTCCTGCCGCGTGCGCTCAATCAGGCGGCAGTACAGGGCGAACCGGATGCCCCGTCCGGCCAACCCGTACGGCGCGCGCAGTCGCATCCACCAATAGCGACTGTGCTGGTGGTGGACGATGAGGCAGACGTGCGGACGACGATCGCCGCCATGGTGGAGGCGGGCGGATTTGCCGCTGTGGGTGCAACGAGTGGCAATGCAGCGCTCGCGCTGATCAGGGATGGGCTGAGATTTGATCTTCTACTGGTGGATTTCGCCATGCCGGACATGACTGGCGTCGAACTGGCCCGCGCAGTACGGGAACGCCGTGCCGATGTGCCGATCGTCCTCGTCACCGGACACGGCGAGGAAGAGCCCATCGAAGAGGCGCGGTGGATTCTGAGGAAACCATTTTCAGTCGCTACTTTGACGAACATGCTGCAGCAGGCGCTGACGTGCGATTGCGACTCCGGGGTGGCTTCCGCAGTCGGAGGCGGATAGTCCGGAGGTCCGACGCCTATGTGGCGCCTGCCGGCCTGAGCACCTCACGCAATGCTCGCAGCAGGTTGGCCAGCCTGATCGGCTTGTCGAGCAGGATCAACGGTCCCTCACCGGGGTGCTGAAGGGTTGATCGCCAGTCGGCAGGGGCGTAGCCGGTCATCACCACAACGGGCAGTTCGGGGCGGGTCTCACGCAGTTTCCGGACCAGTGCCACACCGTCAAGCCGCGGCATTCGAAGGTCCGTCAACAGAACGGAAATTGGCATTCTCGATGCGGCCTCCAACGCGTCCTGCCCGTTGGCGCTGACGGCCACGCAGAAACCCTCCTGGGTCAGGAAATCATCCACGGTTGCTGCAAGCAGCGGATCGTCCTCGGCAACAAGGACTTTCGAGCGAGCTTCGTTCGCCATCTTTCAAAGCCCTGTGGTGACCAGCGCGCCAGCATACGACCGTATTTCGGACAGCGCATCTCATCTGAAGGCATGACTACGCAGCCGGAGGCACCCCAGCCGCATGCAGTACCGCCGCCTGCCGCTCGGCCAGCGCACGTTCATCGAAGTCCTCGATCAGCTTACGAAATAAGCGGCTCCAGTTCAGCTCCGCCCCAAGCCGCAAGAACACGCCACCCAGCCCGATCGCCGCACGATCCATCAGCACGAATTCGCGTGGTGGCCGCACTCCGCCGGTGCGCTTCAGCCCGGCATGCACGCGTTCGGCCACTTCGCGCCCGTATTGCGGATCGTTGGTCTCTTGGATGCACCGGGCGCGATCTTCCAGCAGCGGTTCGTAGAGGAACCGCGCCCACATGTTCAGCACGTCGGTTTTTTCGCGCGTAAGATTGGTAAAGCCCCAGGTTTCGTATGCTTGGTGCGCCTTGGAGTCGTCCGCGTCGCGCACGGCTTCGAAAAGATCGATCACGCCGCGCACGAATTTCGGCTCGAACACGCGGATGGCGCCGAAATCCAGCAGATTGACCGATCCATCAGGCCGCGCCTGGTAATTTCCGAGATGCGGATCGCCGTGGATCACTCCGTAGCGATAGAACGGCACGTACCAGGCGTGGAACAGCGCCTCGGCGATGCGATTGCGCTCCTCCTGGGGAGGGTCCTCATCCACCCGGCGCATCAGAGGGCGCCCGTCCAGCCAAGTCATTGTCAGCAGACGCCTGGTGCAATAGCCGGGAATCGGCACCGGAACATGCACCATCGGCACATCCGTCAGCATGATGCCGTACAGCCGCATCTGTGCCGCCTCGCGATGATAGTCCAGCTCCTCGCGCAAACGCTGGGTCAGCTCCTTGTAGATTTCCTCGTGATCGATCGCGTTGTCCATCCGGTGATAGATCGCCATGGCCACCCGCAACTGCCGCAGATCGGCTTCCACCGTGCTGGCCATGTCCGGATATTGCAGCTTGCACGCAACGTCGGTTCCATCGGGCAAGGTGGCGCGATGCACCTGGCCCAGGCTGGCAGCAGCGGATGCGTCACGCCCAAATCGAGCGAACCTGCGCTCCCAGTTCGCGCCAAGTTCGGTCGCCATGCGGCGGCGCACGAAATTCCAGCCCATCGGCGGTGCGTTCGCCTGCAACTCGGCCAATTCGGCGGCGTATTCCGCAGGCAGCGCATCGGGCACGGTGGAGAGGAACTGCGCCACCTTCATCAGCGGGCCTTTCAGCCCGCCTAGGATCGCCCGCAGATCCTCGGCGTGAGCCGCCCGATCGGTCTTGATCCCGAACACGCGTGCTCCGGCAACGCGGGCCGCAATTCCGCCTACGGCACCCGATGTACGCGCCATCCGGCGCAACTCACCAATGAGGGAAGAATCGCCTTCGTCGCGTGCCATTACGCGACTGCCTCAAGTTCATCGATAAATCCGGCGATCACATCCAGTCCCTTGCCCCAGAATCCCGGATCCGACGCATCCAGCCCGAAGGGGGCCAGCAGCTCCTTGTGCCGCCTGGTTCCGCCGGCGCGCAGCAGGTCGAGATATTTCTCCTGGAATCCTGGATGCCCCGACTGAAACACCGCATAAAGCGCATTCACCAGACAATCACCGAACGCATAAGCATACACATAGAACGGCGTGTGAATGAAGTGCGGCACATACGACCAGAACACATCGTATTCCGACGTGAACTCAAAGGCAGGCCCCAGGCCTTCGGTCTGCACCTGTCGCCAGATCGCGCCGATGCGGTCCGGCAGCAGTTCGCCCTGGCGCCGCTCATCGTGCAACCGGGTCTCGAATTGATAGAACGCGATCTGGCGGACAACCGTGTTCAGCATGTCTTCCACCTTGGCGGCGAGCATGATTCGCCGGCGGCGCGGATCATGCTCGGCATCCAGTATGGCACGGAATGTCAGCATCTCTCCGAAGACGCTTGCGGTTTCGGCCAGGGTCAGCGGGGTGCCGGACAGCAGATAACCCTGCATCCCACCGGCCAGTACCTGGTGCACGCCGTGCCCCAGCTCGTGTGCCAGCGTCATTACGTCGCGCGTGCGACCATGGTAGTTCAGCAGCAGATAGGGATGTGCCGATGGTACCGTGGGGTGCGCGAATGCGCCACCTGCCTTGCCCGGCTTCAATGTCGCGTCGATCCAGGGCCGCTCGAAGAATCGTGCTCCGATGTCCGCCAGTTCCGGACT
>DATIMO010000361.1:0-5530 GCA_035475215.1 Acetobacteraceae bacterium
CGGGGTACAGCCCCGCCTCTTCTTTTTGCTTGACTCATTGGTAGGAAGTCCAAGCGGCTGAAGTGGTGACTCTCGTTCGTCATGTCCGCGGAGGCGGGCATTCACGGAATCACTGAAATTGCGTGGAGATTTCTGGATTCCCGCTTCCGCGGGAATGACGGTAGTGGGTCAATCTTGTCGACGCATTCGCGGCCATGACGTTCCGTGCACTACAGGATATCGTCGCGGATGCAGGCCTTCCAGTGCCCCGGAATTACCTCGCGCAACGCCGGAGGCGCATCGCCGCACGCGGGCAGTGCGTAGCGGCAGCGGTTGCGGAACACGCAGCCGGACGGGGGATTGACCGGGCTCGGCACCTCGCCCTGCAAGACGATACGCGCGCGCTTGGCCCCTGGCTCGGGCACCGGAACGGCCGACAAGAGTGCTTCGGTGTAAGGATGCAGCGGGTGCCGCACCAGTTCCCGGCTCTCTGCCAGCTCGACGATGTGCCCGAGATACATCACCGCGATCCGGTCGGCGATGTGCTCTACCACTGCCAGGTCATGCGCGATGAACAGCATCGCCAGGCCGAGCCGCTTTCGCAGCTCCAGGAGCAGATTCACCACCTGCGCCTGGATGGACACGTCGAGCGCCGAAACCGGCTCATCGGCGACCAGCAACTCGGGGTTCGACGCGAGCGCGCGGGCGATGCCGATGCGTTGGCGCTGACCACCGGAGAATTCATGCGGATAGCGGGCCATCGCCTCGGTCGGCAGCCCGACAAGCCGCAGCAGCTCCGCGACCCGCTCGCGCCGCGCCCGCCGGTCCGGCGAAAGATGCTGGATCAGCAGCGGCTCGGCAATCGCCTGCTCGACGGTCATGCGCGGATTGAGCGATCCGAACGGGTCCTGAAACACGAGCTGCAAGCGTCGCCGGTGTGGCTTCAGCGCCCGCGGCGACAAATGGGCGATGTCGATGCCGTCGAGCTCGATGCGGCCCTCATCGGGTTCGTAGACGCGCAGCACTGTGCGGCCGACGGTGGTCTTGCCGGAGCCGGATTCGCCGACCAGCCCCAGCACCTCGCCACGGCCGATGGTGAATGAGACGCGATCGACGGCGCGCAGCACGGCGCGTCCGGCGGGGAACCATTTGCTGAGGTTTTCGACACGAAGCAGCGGGGCGGCGCTCATGCAATGGATTCGCCGGTCAAGGCCCGCCAGCGCACGCAGCGTACCGTGCGGCCTGTGCCGCACTGTTCCAGCGGCGGCACGGTGGTGTCGCAGAGATCGGCTACGAAGTGGGGGCAGCGCGGGTGGAAGGCGCAGCCGCGCGGGTGGTGCAGCGGACTGGGTACCTCGCCGGGAATGGCGGCAAGGTGCAGGTCGCGATCGTCCAGTATCAGGCGGGGCACCGAGGCGAGCAGTCCGGCGCTATAAGGCATGCGTGGGGCGGCGAAGATCGCTTCGGTCGGGGATTCCTCGACCACACGGCCGGCGTACATCACGGCGATGCGGTCGGCGATCTCGGCGGCGACGCCCAGGTTGTGAGTGATGAACAGCACGGCCATGCCGATTTCGTGCTGCAGCGCCTTCATCAGTTCCAGAAGCTGCGCCTGCACGGTTACATCCAGCGCGGTGGTGGGTTCGTCGGCGATCAGCAGCGCGGGGCGGCAGGACAGCGCCATGGCGATCATCACCCGCTGGGCCATGCCGCCGGAAATCTGGTGCGGATAGGCCGAAAGCCGTGCCCGCGGGTCTGGGATGCCGAGGCGTTCCAGCATCTGTTCGGCGATGCCCAGCGCCTCGGTGCGGCCACGGCCCTGGTGCAGCATCACTGCGTCGGCGATCTGATCGCCGACAGTATAGACCGGGTTCAGGCAGCTCATCGGCTCCTGGAAGACCATGGCGATTTCATTGCCGCGGATGCGGCGCATGGCGCCGGTGGATAGTCGCGCGAGGTCGCGAACCGTCCCGTCCCGCCCGCGGAACTCGATTTGTCCGGCGATTTCCACGTCCGGTCCGGACGGGATCAACCCCATCACGGCGAGGCCGGTCACCGACTTTCCGGCGCCCGATTCACCGATCAACACCACAGTCTCGCCAGGGTGGACGACAAGGGAGACGCCCTCGACCGCACGGGCTACGCCCTCGTCGGTGTGGAAGTGGACGTAGAGGTCACGGATGTCGAGGAGTCGATCCGGCATGGTTGTTCTTACGCCCGCGGCGGACGGCACGGGAGGGGGGCGACAATGCAGGGCTGGTCCTCGGCCCTTGCGGCGTGCTGCGGGTTGCGGCCGATACATCGCGGCGCGATATATCCGCCGTAACATGCCGGGTCCGTGCCGGTTTTCAACCGCCGCGCCAGCACCGGGTACAGCTCCTTGGGGACTTTGAATTACGTGAAAAAGATCGGCATCCCCGCGGCGGGATCGAACGTCGCGGGTAGCGCCCTGGCAGCCGGGATTCGGCACCTCGGCGACTTCACCACCAGTCCGCGCGTGCTGCTGATGGCGGCAATCGCGGTGGTGGTCGGCACCGGGGGCGTGATTGCGGGCGTGATTCTGCTGAAGCTGATCCGGCTGGTCATCAATCTGGCCTATTTCGGCGCGTTCACCCTGGCCGACCTGAAGATCGGCAATTCCCCGCTCGGGGTTGCGACCGTGGTGGTGCCGGTCATCGGATCGCTGATCGTCGGGCTGATGGCGCGCTATGGCAGCGAGAAGATCCGCGGCCACGGCATTCCGGAAGCGATCGAGGCGATCCTGCTGGGGCGCAGCCGGCTGGACGTGAAGGTGGCGATCCTGAAGCCGCTGTCCTCGGCGATTGCCATCGGCACCGGGGGACCGTTCGGCGCCGAGGGGCCGATCATCATGACCGGTGGCGCCATCGGGTCGTTGATCGCGCAGTTGCTGCCGGTCAGCGATGTCGAGCGGAAGACGCTGCTGGTCGCCGGGGCGGCGGCCGGCATGACCACGGTGTTCGGGACGCCAATCGCTGCGATCATGCTGGCGGTAGAACTGCTGTTGTTCGAATGGACGCCGCGCAGCTTCGTGCCGGTAGCGGCAGCGGCGATCATCGCCGAGGTGGAGCGGCATTGGATCGGCCTGCCCTCGCCGCTGTTCCCGTTCGCGGGCGGGATGGAGGTCTCGTTCCTGGCGCTCGGGTGCTGGATTCTGATCGGATTGCTCTCCGGCCTGCTGTCGGGCGTGCTGACGCAGCTTGTCTATGCGTGTGAGGACGGGTTCCTGAAGCTGCCGATCCACTGGATGTGGTGGCCGATGCTGGGCGGAGTGGTGGTCGGGATCGGCGGGCTGATCGATCCGCGGGCCCTGTCGGTCGGCTACGATAATATCGCGTTGATGCTACAGGGGGGCATCGTTCCGGCCAGCGCCTTGCTGCTGCTGGTCGTGAAGGCGATCATCTGGTCGGTGGCGCTGGGGTCCGGCACCTCTGGCGGTGTGCTGGCGCCGCTGCTGATCATGGGCGGCGGCATGGGCGCGGCGGTGGCGCATGTGCTTCCGGCAGCGAGTCCCGGTTTCTGGGCCTTGCTGGCGATGTCCGCGACCATGGGCGGCACCATGCGCTCACCGCTGACGGCGACGTTCTTCGCGGTCGAACTGACCGGCAACACGCATGTCCTGCTGCCGCTGGTCACGGCTTGTGTCACCGCGCATGTGGTCACGGTGCTGCTGATGCGGCGATCCATCCTGACCGAGAAGGTGGCTCGCCGCGGGCATCATCTGGCGCGGGAGTACCGGGTCGATCCGTTCACCTTGACAAGGGTGCAGGAGGTGATGGCGACCGAGGTGCAGACGGTTCCGGATACCATGACGCTGCACCAGATCGCCGCGTTCCTCGCAGACCCGGCCACGCGGCACCCGAGCTTTCCGGTGGTCGATGCGGGAAATCATGTGCTCGGGATCGTTGATCCGCCATCGGTGCTGGGCTGGCGGCGCGCCGGCAAGCATCGCCGGACGATGCTCGGCGAGTTGCTGCGCGGTGCAAAGGTGGCGACCGTGTATCCAGACGAATACCTGGAGGCGGTGATCGACCGGATGATGACGGCCAACGTGGCGCATATTCCGGTGGTTGCCCGGGCTGGCGGAAAGTTGGTGGGCTATGTCGCGTGGCGGGATCTGCTGCAGATCCGCGCCAAACAGCAGGCGGAGGAGAAGCAGCGCGTCATATTCTACCGGGTGCGCTAGACCATGATTGCTTCAAGTTGAAACGGTCACATTCAGGGCCAGGCGCGCACTGGAGCACTGGACTGCCTCGCTTCGCTCGCAATGACGGCGTTTTGCGATGGGGATGAACTTCAGATTCGGCACTCCATAGTCTCAGTCGGCCGAGCGGGGGTGCAGGAGTTGCACCCACATGCCGATGAACGTCAAAACCCAGGCCAGGAGTGCCACCCAGAACACCGCCCGTGGAATCGCGTCGAGGAATGGAAGATGTGCCACGGTCGCATAGTCGTGCGTCGCGGCCACGTACATGCCGAGGGGAAACACCACGGACCAAAGCCCTGGATCATAGCCGCGCGGGCCGCGCTGCAGCTCTTTCCAGCCGAACAGGATGACCAGCAGCGGAATCCAGAACGTGCTGGTGACCCAGAGCAGTACATTGAATGGAGCGATAAAGCGCTGCAATAACAGCAGATTAGGGTCGGTCCCCGGCAATGCCATCAGACGCGCGCCGGCCATCGTCGCGATCGCCACTGCGCCCATGTTGATCCACCAGGGTGCGCCCAACTCGGCCGGATGCATCGGCCGAAAGACCCAACGGAAGAAGATCAAGGCGGAGAGCAGGACGTACAGCATGACGCCGAGCAGGTAGAAGGCGAGCGAGCCGAAGACCAACGGCGGCGGCGCGGCGGTTCGCAGCGCCAGAAAGGCGCCAAGCACGGCGAGCGATTCCGTTGCCACGACCAGCAGCAGCCAGGTGCCGTTCAGCCCATGCTCCAGATCGGGCTTCACCAGGCTGACGGTTACCCCACTCAGGAAGCCATAGACCAGCAGGGCCCACAGCGCGATGCTGAACCAGAACAATGTTGGCAGCAGGCCCGCCAGCGTGTCGAAGACAGCGAATTCAGCACCGAGCACGCCGTTCGCGGCGACGATCGTCAGGAAGGCCGGTCCGCGCTCGTGGCTGATGAAGTCGGCGAGGACCGCACCGGGGAACCGGGTGATCCGCAGCAGCAGGATCGCCCACAGCACCGGATAGGCGGCAAGGCTGATCGCGAACAGCGGCCAAGCGGCCGCCCGGTGCCCGAGCAGATGGGCGGCGACGGCGACGATGCCGGTGCCCATGACGATGGCGAAATTGCCGGGGAAGAAGTCTCTGAGCCATGCAGGGCCGAGTTCGATCGTCGATCCGGTTGGCATCGTTCGATCCCCGATGGCGCGTCCGGTGGGCAGTCGAGCAAGAAAGTTAAGCAAGAAAGTTAAACCACGGAGTTAGCCAGCGGCCGTGGCCGCACCGCCATGGCAGAAAATGCTGGTGCGGCGGGCGCGGTATAGCGGCGCGGGCCGAACCGAGCCAATGTGACCTGCGAT
>DATIMO010000362.1:0-5979 GCA_035475215.1 Acetobacteraceae bacterium
AACGAGGTCGATATGGACGGCACGCAGCAGGCTCTCGTCGCCGGTCCACCCGGCGCAATCGCACGATTGCGCCGGCGCGGCTGGCGGCGGGGCCTGCGCGGCTCGGAGTACAATTGGGCAATCGCCTTCACCGTGCCGTACGCGGCGATCTTCCTCGCCTTCGTCGTCTATCCGGTTTGCTTTGGGCTGTGGATGGGCCACAGCCCAGCGCTCTACCGCGACCTCTTCAACGACGGGACTTATCTGAGGACCGTTGTCAATACGCTGCTTTACGTTGGGATCGGCGTTAACGTGAAGATGTTCTTCGCGTTCCTGCTGTCCGGCTTCTTCATGCGCCGAAAGTGGTGGGTCAGGGCGCTGTTCCTAATTTACATCCTGCCCTGGGCGATGCCGGCGCTGCCGACCGCGGTGTCTTTCCATTGGCTGCTCAATGGTCAGTGGGGCCTTTTCAACAATCTGCTCTATTTCCTGTTTGGCATCGATGGCCCGATCTGGCTGAACTCGCGCGGTACCGCGCTCGCCTCCAACATCGTCGCATACATCTGGAAGTTCATGCCGTTCTGGACCGTGATCTTCCTGGCCGGCCGGATGGCGATCCCGCGTGAGCTTTACGAAGCCGCAGACGTGGACGGCGCCACCGGCTATCGGCGCTTCCGCTACGTCACGGTTCCGCTGCTCGCCAACCTCTATCTCATCTGCACCTTGCTCTCCACGGTCTTCACCGTCGGCGACTTCACCACCGTGTATTTCGTCTCCGGCGGCGGCCCGGCCATGTCCACCGACGTGCTTGCCACGTTGGGCATCCGCGAAGCCTTTATCGT
Source organism: Acetobacteraceae bacterium (assembly GCA_035475215.1). Taxonomy (GTDB): domain Bacteria; phylum Pseudomonadota; class Alphaproteobacteria; order Acetobacterales; family Acetobacteraceae; genus DATDIC01. The sequence goes on from DATIMO010000362.1 coordinate 822, forward strand.
GGCCAGGCCGAACCTTGGGGTGGCCGTGGTGATGACGGCGCTGCCGGTGTTGATCCCGTTGGTAATCTATCTGATGCGTAAGCTGCGAACGACGGAGGTGCAGCTATGAGCATCGCTCTGTCCGACCATAAGCCCGCTCGCCGGCCGAATTACCGGTTGCGCCGTGGCCTGATGGAATCGGCCGCCGCGGTACTGGGTCTTGTGCTGCTGATCTGGTCGCTGCTGCCCATCTACAACATGCTGTTGATGTCGCTGGATGGGCACAATGATCTGTTCAGCGGCGCCATCTGGCCACCCGCGCCTACGCTGGAACCGTTCCGTGTGGTTGTAACAGAAAGCTTCTGGTACCTCGAATATTTCTGGAGGCAGTATGCCAATAGCATCTACGTCGGTGTCGGGACGACCTTCTTTACCCTGCTGATCGGGTCGCTCACCAGCTTCACGGTAGGCCGGATGCACCTGCGCAAGGGCTGGCTGATCACCAACGCTGCGCTGCTGACTTACGTGATCCCGGCGTCGTTCCTGGCGATCCCGTTCTACCGGATCATGCAGGTTTACGGGCTGGGCAACACCCTGTGGGCAGTCATCGCTGCCTATGTGACGTTCGGCACGCCCTATGCGATTTTCATCTTCCAGCAATATGGCAAATCGATTCCGATGGATCTGGATGAGTCGGCGCGGATCGACGGCGCCTCTCCGTGGCAGGTATATCTGTGGATCTATCTGCCGTTGATGGCGCCGGCGCTGGTCGCGGTGGGAACCTATGCGCTGCTGCTCGCCTGGAACGACTTCCTGTTCCAGTTCCTTCTGCTCTCCTCGACGCAGCGCATGACGGTGCCGGTCGCCCTGGCGCAGTTCTTCAACAGCGACGAGGCGCCGTGGAACTATATGATGGCGACGGCCATCGTCTATTCGATTCCGCCTGTATTGATTTATTATCTCTTCCGTAACCGCATGGCTTCGGGCCTTACCATGGGCGGCGTGAAAGGATAGAAGCCGCCGCGCGACGCGGGGTTGGAGCATGAGCGTCACGCAGCAGGCCGCCGCGATCGGACAGCCAATCCGGGCAGGCCGGGAGCGGCGTCCCCCGTGGCGTATCCGCTTGCAGGGCTCCGATACCAATTGGGCGATCGCGTTCATCGTCCCGTATATCGTGGTGTTCGCAGCTTTCGTCGTTTACCCGGTGGTCGATGGTCTGTGGATGGGCAGCAGCCCATCGCTCTATTCGACGATCTTCTCCGATCCGCTGTACCCCAGGATCGTGATGAACACGGTGCTGTTCGTCGTCATCGGCGTGAATGTACAGATGTTCCTAGCCCTTCTACTGTCCGGCTTCTTCATGAGTCGGAGCTGGTGGGTCCGTTCACTGCTGGTTGTCTTCCTGCTGCCCTGGGCGCTGCCCGCGCTGATCGTCTTCACCTCGATCCATCTGATGCTGGTCACGCAATGGGGACTGCTCGACAGCCTGATCCGCGCGGTGACCGGGCAGGATGGGCCGCTGTTTCTGATCTCGCAATGGGTAGCGCTGGGCGCAAACATCGTATCGTATATATGGAAATGGCTGCCGTTCTGGACGCTGATTTTCCTCGCCGGCCGGATGGCAATCCCACAGGACATCTATGAGGCGGCCGATATCGACGGGGCCAGCGGCGTAAACAGGCTGATCTTCGTCACCTTTCCGCTGCTGGCGAATGTCTATCTGGTCTCGACCTTGCTCGCCGCCGTCTGGACGGTCGGTGATTTCGCCACCGTCCTTCTGGTTTCCAGCGGCGCCCCGGCGAGATGGTCGGATGTGCTGGCCAGCTACGGGCTGAAGGAGGCGTTGAATTTCGGGTACCCGGAGCTCGGCATGGCCGCAATGATGACTGCCTTGCCGGTGCTGATCCCGCTGGTCATCCTGCTGATGCGGCGCGTGCAGATGCGGGAAGTGCAGCTATGAGCATGGCCGTTGCCCTGCGCCAGGCGAGCATGAGGCACCGCTCGCGCTATCGCCGGCGCCGGCTGCTGACTAAATTGGGCAAGGTGGTCCTCGGCATCGGATTGCTGATCTGGACGCTGATACCAGTTTACAACATGGTGCTGACCGCGCTCGATCCGGATGGCGAGGAGTTCACCGGCAGCATCTGGCCAACAGATCCGGATTTCAGCAGTTTCCGATCGATCTGGGTCGGCGACTACTGGCGGGTGAACCATTTTTGGCTGCAGTTCGGCAACAGCCTCTACATGGGTGCGGCGACCATGGCGCTGACGGTGCTGGTCGGCTCCCTCGCCGCCTTCTCGCTGGGTCGCATGCGCCTCCGCAAAGGCTGGATCCTCAGCGACGTGGCGCTGGTGACATATGTGCTGCCGTCCGCGTTCCTGGCAATCCCGTTCGTTCACATTATGCACCTTTATGGGTTGTCGGACAGCTTGTGGGGGGTGATCGCCGCTCAAGTGGCGTTTGCGACGCCGTATGCGATCCTGATCCTGCATCAATACAGCAAACTCATTCCCTTGGAACTGGACGAAGCGGCGAAAGTGGATGGTGCAACCCCGCGACAGATGTTCCTGTACATCTATTGGCCGCTGATGACGCCTGCGTTGGTTGCGGTCGGCGTTTATGCGTTTTTGCTGGCATGGAACGAGTATATCTATCAGTACATGCTGCTTTCGAGCCCCGAGCATATGACGATCGCGGCAGCGCTGGACCAGTTCTTCGTCACCGATGAGTCGCCGTGGAACTACATGATGGCGATCGCCATCATGTATTCCGTGCCGCCGATCGCGATCTATTTCGCGTTGCGCCGCTACATGGTGGCTGGATTGACCTTGGGCGGCATCAAAGGCTGATCGCCGCTTCCACGCCCGCGGCAATCGCGAACAGCCGGGTGTCGCCCATGGTTTCACCCATCAGCATCAGCCCGACCGGTGCTTCGCCAGGCTGATGGCACGGCAGGCTGATGGCGCAGCGATCGAAGAAATTGCCCAGCGCGGTGTTGCGCAAGGTCAACAGGTTGACCCGATTGTACTCGCGCTCGTCGTCCAGGTCGGCAATGCGTGCCGGAAGGATCGGTGTGGTCGGCATCACCATCGCATCGAACCAGGCGGTCCGCGCGTCGAAGTCGGCAATCAATCGGGCGCGCGCCGCGACCACATCGAGGTAATCCGACGCGCTCACGCCGGCACCACGTTCAATACGCACCCGAATGCGTGGATCGTACTCACCGCCGCACTGCGCCAGCAATGCCCGGTGCCAGGCGTACGCCTCGGCGGCAGTGAGCCCGCCCTTCGCGTTCACCGCTGCGATTTGGTCGAACTCCGGGAACCGGGTGCGCACGACTGATGCTCCGGCAGCCGACAGCTTCGAAACTGCGCGATCGAACGCCGCGGCGACCACCGGATCCATGCCCTCGAGCACGTAGTTCTCCGGCACGGCGAAACGCAGACCGCCGATTTGCGCGGCGCGCGGCACCGCCGGTTCCGTGCCCGCCAGAATCGCATCGACGATCGCGCAGCACGCGACCGAAGGCGCCAGAGGTCCGATTGAATCCAGGCTCGGCGCCAGCGGCAGCACGCCGCTGATCGGCACGCGCCGGGCTGTCGGCTTGTAACCGACGATACCGCAGAACGCCGCAGGAATGCGGCAGGACCCGCCGGTATCGGTGCCAAGCGCTACCACCGCCATGCCGTCGGACACGGATACGGCGGCGCCCGACGAACTGCCGCCGGGAATGCGGCCGGTGGCGCGGTCCCAGGGCGAGCGGGGCGTGCCGTAATGCGGATTGATGCCAAGACCGGAGAAGGCAAACTCGGTCATGTTGGTGCGGCCGATTGGAACGAACCCGGCCGCCAGCATGCGCTGCACGACCGGTGCGTGGGCGGTAGCCGGCGCTGCATCGGCCAGAACGCGCGATCCGGCCGGTGTCGATTCGCCGGCGATGTCCATCAGGTCCTTCAGGCTGACCGGAATGCCGGCATAGGGACTGGGCGCGCGCCCGGCACGACGCAATGCGTCCATCGCATCGGCCATGGCGCGCGACTGATCAGTATACGCCTTGATGAATGCGCGGGGCCCCTCGCCGCCCGGGTCGGCGATTCGCGCCAGGCATTGTTCCACAAGCGCGCGACTGGTGAGGGTTCCGTCTGCCAGGCCCTGGGCGTGCTGCTGGATCGTGCGCATGATGGTCTCCCGCGGATCAAAGGGGAGAATGACCGATGAACGACAAACCCGCCAAGCCGGTGCTGCTGACCGGGGCTTCGGGGAATCTGGGACGGGCGCTGACGCGCGCGCTCTCGGCGCAAGGCTGGACGCTGCGGCTGACCGACATCGCGCCGTTTCCGGACGCGGTGCCAACGGGGGCGCGGTTCACCCGTGCGGACCTGAACGACGGGGTGACGATGCTGCGGCTGGCGGAAGGCTGCGGCGCGATCCTGCATTTCGGCGGAGTTTCGACCGAGAAGCCGTTCGAGGAGGTGATGGGGGCGAATATCCGGGGATTGTATCACGTGTACGAAGCGGCACGGCGCGAGAAGGCGCGGGTCGTGTTCGCTTCATCGAACCACGCGATCGGATTCCATGAACGCTCGGAGACGATCGAGGCAGATACACAGTTGATGCCGGATGGGTATTACGGGCTATCGAAGGCGTATGGCGAGCTGATGGGACGATTGTATTGGATGAAACATGGGGTGGAGAGTGTTTCCATTCGCATCGGCTCCAGCTTCCCTGAACCGACCAACGCACGGATGCTTGCGACGTGGCTGTCCTATGCGGATCTGGCCCGTTTGGTGACGCGGTGCGTCCTGGCAGAGCGTGTGGGATGCGAGGTGATGTGGGGCGCGTCGAAGAACAGCCGGATGACCTGGTGGCGCAAGGATGCACGGGACGTGATCGGCTGGACGCCGCAGGATAGTGCCGATCCGTTTGCCGGCCAGCTTGCGGGGAAAGTGAGTGGCGATCCGGTGGAGGAGCGGTTCATGGGCGGGGCGTATTGTTCGATGGACTATTCGCGTTCGGGTTAGGTTGGGAGAATGGATAAGGATTCAACACAGAGGTCGCCGAGGGCACAGTGATCACAGAGACATCTACTTTGTGGCCACTGTGATCTTTGTGTCCTCTGTGTTCCGCACGCAGGCGGAAAAGCGGCTTATGATACCGGAGGCGGCAACCGGATTGGAC
>DATIMO010000363.1:0-3781 GCA_035475215.1 Acetobacteraceae bacterium
TATCCCCAGTGGCCACATGCCTGCACGCTTGTTGTTGATTGGCGCACGCCGGCGAGCGGCATTATGTTGGCCACTGTATCTTTATAGCAGCCACTGACGCGATTGGGCTTGGCCTCCCCATGAACGTTGCACCAGAAGCCAACTGGAATATCGGCGATGATAACGGGTATCGGTAGACGATGGTTCGTCGCATGCCTGCTGGCAGCCGTTGCATGGCCAACGGCAAGCATCGGGAATGTCACGGCATCGCCGGCGAACGGGACCTGGATAATCAGGGATCTGGTTTTGCGCATATTCGACTGCCAGAGCCGAGTTTGCGGGCGAATTGTCTGGCTGAAGGACACGACCCGGCGAGCGTCTCAGTGCGGCAAGACAATCGTCTGGGGGCTGGAAGCGAAAGGCCCGAATCAATGGAGTGGAGGTTCGATTCTCGATCCTGACGACAACGAGGTCTATCGGCTTTCGGCAGCCGTTGAATCGGATGGCACCCTTCATGCGCGTATTTTCAAGGGTATTCCCATCCTTGGAAAGACCGAGGTTCTGAAGCGCGTCGATCTTCGCTCGTTTGTTGGACAATGCTGACCGCGCAGCGTGCTTGCAGCGCAATCAGGGCCGCAGCGCCGATCACGGCGCGCACCACGTGCGAATACTCCCACCGGTCCCGAGCCGTTTCCCATTCATCCGGGCCGCCAGGTCGTTCCGTCTGATGTCGCCGCCTCAGGTCGAATGAGAAGAAACCACCGGCAAGGCCCTGCACATGCTGGTGCTTCAACCAGAACCGGTTCACCGGATGCGTTACCATCCAATACACCGCCTGCATGGCGACAAGCGCGACGAACCCGCCCAGAAGGCGCCGACGGCAAGCGGCGTCGTCATCAGAAGTCAGGATCTCAAGCGGCAGGGGCACGTCTCTGGGCCCTCGTGGTCATGCGCTTTCCAACGCATCAGCGGAAGGTAGGTGCCGGCCTGCCGAGCACTTATGCAGCGCTGGCGAACAGCGACCGTCGTGATTCCAGGAATTCCTCAACCGCGCCGGCAAGCTGATCGCACTCGGCGTCCCCGATCGGCAGCGACAGCGCCATCATGCCGCGCCGCGCCAGCCAGACGCCCTGTGCCAGCATGTCGAAGAAGAACAGTTCCTTCAGCTTCGCATCCCCCTTCGCCGCATCCACCGGCGAGCGGATCGGTCCGCGCAGCATATGCGCCGACAGCATCGAGCCGATGCCGGTGAACTGGACCGGTGCATCCGCCGCCCGACACCGCGCATTCAGCCGCTCGCGCAGCGCGTCGCCCCGGGCGTTCAGCGCCACCGCGGTGTCCGGTGTGTAGATTTCGGTCAGCCCAGCCAGCCCAGCCGCCATGGTCAGCACGTTGTTGTTGAACGTGCCGGCGTGGGGCAGCGCATTCGGCCGGCGGGGGTCGAAGAGATCCATGATATCCGCCCGGCCGCCGAAGGCACCGAACGACATGCCGCCGCCGATATACTTTCCGAAGCTCGTCAGGTCCGGCTTCACGCCGCGCAGCGACTGCAGTCCGCCGGGTGCCAGCCGGGACGTCATCACCTCGTCGAGGATCAGCAGCGCCCCCACCCGCGTGGCGGCCTCCCGCAATGCATGCAGAAACGCCGGCTCGGCAGCGATGCAGCCGCCGCCGCCCATCATCGGCTCCAGGATGATTGCCGCCAGCTTCTCGGCGTTCTGGTGCACCAGCGCCAACGTCCCATCGATGTCGTTGTAGGGCGCCACCACGAAATCGAACGGTGCATTGATCGGATTGCCGCCCGAGGCGAACGTGAACACGCCGCCGTGATAGCCACCGTAAAAAACCATGATGCTGCGACGCTTCGTGTGGGCGCACGCTGTCGCCAGCGCCATCAGATTTGCCTCGGTACCCGAATTGGTAAAGCGCACCCGCTCCAGCCCGAACCGCTCGCACACGGCGCGGGCGAAGGACGGCTCCATCAGGTTGGAAGCCCCAAAGCTGATCCCGCCATTCAGCGCCCGATCGACAGCGGCGCGGATCACCGGATGCGAGTGGCCATACAGCCCGGCGGTGTATTCGCCGATGAAATCGACATATTCCGCGCCGTCGGCATCCCATAGCCGGCAGCCCTCACCCTTGACCATCGCCACCGGGAACGGGTCGAAATGCAGCACGGTGCGGGTATTGCCGCCGGGCATGACCGCCGTCGCCTCGACAAAGCGGGCGAAACTTTTCGGGTTGCGTGCGGTATAGGTTTCCTTGGCTTCGGCCAGGGCGGCATCGATATCGGCATTCAGCAATGTGGCATCAGCCATGGCGTCCTCCCGTTGCGGCTTCGGTGCTGTAGGTTATAGACGGGCCGCGCCAGTACAGCCAGAAAGGCCCGGCCATGGACCTGAAGGATCACATCCGCGGCATTCCCGATTTCCCCAAGCCGGGCATCTATTTCTACGACATCTCTACATTGCTGCGGGATGCGGATGCGTGGCAGGTGGCGATGGGACGGATGGCCAAGGCAGTGCGGGCCTATCAGCCGGACCTGCTTGCCGGGGTGGAAAGCCGGGGATTCCTGATCGCCGCGCCGTTGGCGCTGAAACTCGGCTGCGGCTTCGTGATGCTGCGCAAGCGCGGCAAGCTGCCGGGTGAGACGATCGGATATGAGTACGCGCTGGAATACGGCACTGATCGCATCGAGATCCAGGCGGATGCGGTCGAACGCGGGCAGCGCGTTGTCGTGGTCGATGACCTGCTCGCGACCGGCGGTACCATGTCCGCCGGCATTGCGCTGCTGCGCAAGGTAGGTGCGGTGGTTCCGGCCGCAGCGGCGCTGATCGAACTGAGCTTCCTGAACGGCCGCCGCCGACTGGATGTGCCTTGCGAGGCCCTGGTCGCCTACGATCGCTGACTGGCCGTATGGCGCGAATGTGTTAGAGTGCTGAGATGACCGCAGTGCTCAAAATCCCCGTGCGGATGACTGTGGCAGAGTTCCTGGCCTGGAATCCGCCCGGCCCAGAAATATGGCAGTTGGTTGACGGAGAGCCACAGGCCATGGCGCCGGCAAATCGAACGCATGGGGCGATTCAGGGAGTGCTCGCCCGGCTCATCGGCAATCACCTGAATGATCGCGCAAGCCCCTGCTCGTTGATCGTGACTCCCGGCGTGATCCCGCACGTGCAGGCCGACACCAACATGCGCGTCCCCGATCTCGCGGTGACCTGCTCAGGTTACGTCACCGAAGAAACCGCGCTGACCACCCCTGTCCTGCTGATCGAAATCCTGTCGCCGAGCAATCAGGCGGAAACCTGGGCCAATGTGTGGGCGTACACCACCATCCCCAGCGTCCGCGAAATCGTGGTGATGCGAACCGCCAGCATCGGCGCCGAGTTGTTGCGGCGCAATATGGACGGCACCTGGCCGAAGCGGCCTACAAGCATTGAAAGTGGCGAACTGACACTTGAGAGCATCGGGTTCCGGGTGATGCTGCCCGACATCTATCGCACCACACGACTGGCCCGATTGTAGCGCGGCGCCGCTGGCGACAAGTTGCGGCCCGGGGCGGGCCTGACCACCTGCATTCCGGCTGACCACGGAACCGCACGGGTGCTACGCTGGTTGCCGCACGACAAAAACCAAGGAGGCTCCAGGATGGCACGCGTCGCACTGGTTACCGGTGGAACCCGCGGCATTGGTGCCGCGATCAGCAAGGCGCTGAAGGCCCAGGGTCGCACCGTGATCGCCAATTATGCCGGCAATGATGCGGCGGCAGAGGCGTTCCACCGCGAGACCGGGATCCGGATCA
>DATIMO010000364.1:0-7104 GCA_035475215.1 Acetobacteraceae bacterium
ATGTCGGTGTTCGACAACATCGCATACGGATTGCGGGTGCGGAAATTGCCGGAAAATCAGGTTGCCGCCAACGTGACGCGGGTGCTGGAACTCGTGCACATGACCGGGTTCGGCGACCGCCCGGCATTCAAGCTGTCCGGCGGGCAGCAACAACGTGTGGCAGTGGCGCGGGCGATCGCGTTCTCGCCGGGTGTGCTGCTGCTGGATGAGCCGCTGTCGAACCTGGATGCACGCCTGCGCACCGACATGCGCGTAGAGCTGCGTGAGCTGCAGCGCCGGCTGGAGATCACGTCGCTTTACGTGACGCACGACCAGGAAGAAGCACTGGCCATCTCCGACCGGGTGATCGTGATGAACGAGGGCCGCATCGAGCAGATCGGCACGCCGGAGGATGTCTACGCGCGACCCGAAAGCCGTTTCGTTGCTGACTTTGTCGGCTCCACCAATCTGATACCGGGGCGGATGGCAACTGGTGGATTCGAGGCGGCAGGTGGCACCATGCTGCGTGTCGGCATGGTGCGCGCGGACGCGACCTTGGTGGCGGTGCGATCCGCCCACATCCGACTGTTGAGCAACGGCGCCGCCGATGCCGGAAACATCATCCCGGGACAGATCCACCGTCGGATGTTTCATGGCGATTTCATTCAATACGTGGTGGACAGTGCGGTTGGACAGTTAATCGTGCGCCGCCCGCCAACCGAACTGTTCGATGAGGGCGGTGCGGTGACCCTGGCCTTCGCGCCGGAACATTGCGTGCCGTTATAGAAAGAACATGGGGACATCGGTGGAAATCGGGGTTGATATCGGCGGCACCTTTACCGACGTGGTGTGCCGGGTCCGTGGCGAACCGATGCGGGCGCTGAAGATCCCAACGACGCGCGGCAATCCAAGCGTCGCGGTGCTGCACGCGCTTTCGCAGCTTTCCGCCAGGTTCGGGATCACACCGGAATCGATCGACCGATTCCTGCACGGCACCACGATCGCGACCAACGCCGTGCTGGAACGCAAGGGCGCGAAGATCGGGCTGATCGCCAGCCGCGGCTTCCGCGACGTGCTGGAGATCGGGTTTCAGCTTCGCACAGAACTGTATCGGGTGATGCTGGAACCAGGGGCGCCGGTGTTCCTGGCGCCGCGTGCCCTCCGCCGTGAGGCGATCGAGCAGGTATCCTCCACCGGCGACGTGATCGTGCCGCTTGACGAAGTCTCCGTGTGCCGCGCGGCAGATGAACTGGCCGCGGAAGGCGTGCAGGCGATCGCGGTGTGTTACATCTTCTCCTTCCTGCACCCGGCGCACGAGCAGCGCACGCGGGAACTGATCGCGTCCCGGCATCCCGACATTCTGGTATCGCTCTCATCGGACGTCGATCCGGCCTTCCGCGAATACGAGCGGACTGCGGTCACCGCATTCGATGCCTATATGAAACCGGTGGTGGGCCGCTATCTGGAACGGCTTGAAGCGGGCCTGGCACAGGCTGGCGTGCGCGCACCGCTGCAAGTCATGCAGTCCCGCGGCGGTTTGGCGGGTACGTTCGTCGCTCGCCGGCGACCGGTTCGGCTGTTCCTGTCCGGTCCGGCGGCGGGTGTCATCGGCGGCGCCATGGTCGGCCGCGCCGTGCAGCGGCGCGATCTGATCACCATCGATGTCGGCGGCACGTCGAGCGATATCGCCGTGGTGGAGGACGGCCGGCCGGTGATCCGGGCGGAAGGCTCGATCGGTGGCTATTCGGTGCGTGTGCCGATGGTCGACGTGAACGCTATCGGCGCGGGCGGCGGCAGCATCGCTTGGCTGGACGGCGCCGGCGGGCTGCGGGTGGGACCACATTCGGCCGGCTCCGACCCCGGCCCAGCCTGCTACGGCACCGGCGGGGAGCAGCCGACTGTAACCGACGCATCCGTGGTGCTGGGCTGGCTTGATCCGGTGTATTTCGTCGGCGGTGCAATGCGATTGGATGCGGCCCGGGCGCGCGAGGCGATCGAACGTGTGATTGCCGCACCGCTCGGCATGACGGCGGAACAGGCAGCCCTGGGCATCCATCGCGTGGTGAACGCACAGATGGTAGAGGGTATCCGACTGGTCTCGGTCCGGCGAGGACTGGACCCACGCCGTTTCACGCTGGTGGCGCTGGGCGGGGCCGGACCGCTTCATGCCACATCGTTGGCAACCGAACTGGAGATCGGCAGCATCCTGATCCCCCGCCATCCGGGCGTGCTGTCCGCCGCCGGCCTGCTGGCGGCACCGGTGGAGCACGAAGTGTCGGCAGCATTTCCGCATCCGCTGCAGGGGCTGGAATTTGCCGACGTACAGCGTGGCCTGGACACGCTGGACGCGCGCTGTGCCGAGTTGATGGCAGCCGAGGCACTCGGCGGCGCAGCCGTGTCCGTGCAGTACTCCGCCGATATGTGGTATATCGGCCAATCGTATCATCTAGAAGTGCCGCTTGATGCCGGTGCGCCCGATCCGCTGGGCGCGCTGCATCGCGATTTCCTGGCACTGCACGACCGCATCTACGGCCATAGCACGGAGCAGCCGGTGGCGATCGTGAACCTGCGCACCGTACATCGTGCCGGCGGCAGCAACCAGGCGGAAGACGGCGAGTATCGGACGCACGGCGGCGAGCCGCGCAAGGGAACACGGACAATATTGGTCGCCGATGCGCCCGAACCGGTGCAGGTGCCAATCTACGATCGCGCCGCCATGCCCGCCGGCATGCGCGTCACCGGTCCTGCTGTTATCGAACAGGACGATACGACCACGCTGCTGGAACCAGGCTGGCGTGGCACCGTGCTGGAAAACGGCACGTTGCTGCTGGAAAGAACATAGATATGGACCTTATCGACCCGATCACATTGGAAGTCGTGCGCAACAAGCTGGACGGCATCGCCAACGAGATGCAACTCACGCTGGTGCGCAGTGCGTTTTCGGCAATCGTGAAGGAAGGGCTGGACGCATCGGCGGCGCTGTTCACCTTGCGCGGGGAGACACTGGCGCAGGCGCTGGCCGTGCCGATTCATCTCGGCGCACTGACCCCCATGGTGGGCCGGTTGATCGACACAGTACCGGCGACGCAGATGCAGGACGGCGATATCTGGATCCTGAACGACACGTACATGGGCGGTACACATTTGCCGGATATCGCCATCATGATGCCGGTGTTCGCGGACGGGCAGCCGATCGCCATCAGCGCCGCAATGACCCACCATCAGGACGTGGGCGGCATGGCACCCGGGTCCACACCCACCAATGCGACCGAGATATTCCAGGAAGGGATCCGCATCCCGCTGCTGAAGTTCCGTGATGGTGACGCATTCAACGAAACCCTGATCGCAATGCTGCGGCGGAATGTGCGGCTGCCGGACGTGCTGATGGGCGACATCAACGCTCAGGTGGCGGCCTGCACGACCGGCACGCGGCGACTGCGAACCCTGGCGGCAACATACAGCCGCGAAGCGCTATGCGCCATGATCGATGAATTGCTGGACCGCTCCGAGACACTGACGCGCCAGGCGCTGCGCGGACTTCCGGCGGGGACGTATCGCTACACGGACTACCTGGACAATGACGGCGTCGATCTGGATCGTACCATACGCATCGAGGTGGCGGTTACGATCGGCGATGGCACGATACGGTGCGACTTCACCGGAACGGCGCCACAGGTGCGCGGACCGTTCAACTGCATGCCATCGGGCCCGTTTGCCGCAGCCTGTTTCGCGCTGCGCGCCGTCACCGATCCGGGCGCGCGAATCCCCAATAATGGCGGCTGCTTTCGGCCGATCGCGCTGACCCTGCCCGACGCGAGTCTGGTGAATCCGGTGGAACCGTCACCCACGGGATGCCGTACCGCAACGATCAAGCGAATCACCGGGGCAATCCTCGGCGCGCTGCGGCAAGCGGCCCCGGATCGGGTACCAGCGGATTCCGGCAGCGAGATCGTGATCATGCATCTGGGTGGCCGGCGCACGAACGGTCGCCGTTATGTCACCTCGCAGCTATTGGTTGCCGGCAGCGGGGCTGGGGCGGATCGTGACGGGGTCGATGTGATCGAAACCGATGCAAGCAATTGCCTGAACGTTCCCGCCGAGGCGCTGATGATGGAGGCGCCGATCCGCGTGCATCGTGCGGCACTCGCCGAGGGTTCCGGCGGGGCAGGCAAGTTCCGCGGCGGACTGGGTGGTATCTATGAATACGAACTGTTGGAGGGCGAGGCGACCATAACCTACCGTGGAGAGCGACATTTTTGCCCGGCGGCCGGAACGGCGGATGGGCTGTCTGGCGCTCCGGCAGCCGCGGTGATCCAGCGCGCCGATGGGTCATCCGATGTGGTGGTGCCGTCCAAGATCGTGTCCGGCTTGCGCGCGGGGGATCGCATCGTTGTCACCACGGCAGGTGGCGGCGGGCACGGTTCACCGGCCCAGCGCGATCCGGCATTGGTGTTGCGCGATGTGGCAGATGGCAAAGTTGGTACGGAAACTGCGCGAGAGGTCTATGGCCGCAATACCACAAACGCCCTGGCGACTGACTCTCCGATGCCGTAACCTCGACCGTCATGGCCGGCGAAGGCCGGCCATCCACGTCTGCATCTCCCCCGATGGAGGCCGCCCATGAACGTACAGCTTTCGCAGCCCCCCACCGCGGTCACCGCAAGCACCTCCACGCTGTCAACCGCGGATTGCGACATTCACCCGCAGCGCAACAACAACAAGGACCTGTTTCCCTACCTGCCGGCACGCTGGCAGGAGCATTATGCGTTGTTCGGATCACGACCCCGGCAGGCATATCAACAGGGGCCGGCATACCCGAAGGGGCAACCGAACGCCTCGCGGCGTGACGCGTGGCCGCCGGGTGGCGGACGGCCGGGAAGCAGCCTGCCCTTTCTGCGCGAGCAGTTGCTGGACGCGAACAACACCCAGCTTGGGATACTGAACGGTACCGGCGATAACGGGCAGAGCTTCCAGAACCGCGAATTCGGCGCCGCAGTCTGCCGCGCGATGAACGAATGGCTGCTGGCCGAATGGTTGTCGCCGGAACCGCGGTTGAAGGGGTCGATCGTGGTCCCGTACGAAGACAGCGACGCCGCGGTGGCCGAAATCGAGCGCTATGCCTGCGATACGCGTTTTGCGCAGGTGCTGATGCTCAGCCGTACCGCCGAACCGCCCGGGCAGAAACGTTACTGGCGCATTTATGAGGCAGCAACGGCGGCCGGGCTGCCGGTCGGCGTGCACGCGTTCGGTTTCGGCGGTTACCCCGTTAGCGGCAGCGGTTGGCCGTCCTTCTACATCGAGGACATGGTCGGGCACGCACAGTCCTGCCAATCGTTCCTGACCAGCCTGGTCATCGAAGGCGTGTTCGAACGCCTGCCGAAATTCAAACTGGTGCTGATCGAATCGGGCTTCGCGTGGGTGCCATCACTGGCATGGCGACTGGACAAGCTGTGGCGCCGGTTGAAGGTAGAAACACCACATCTGCGACGCGCCCCGTCGGAATACATTCGCGCGCAGGTATGGTTGAGCACGCAACCAATGGAAGAGCCGCAGCCGCGCGAGCACGTGCTGGACGCGATCGACTGGATCGGCTGGGACCGGCTGATGTTCGCCACCGACTATCCGCACTGGGATTACGACGATCCGGCGCAGGCGCTGCCGCTGCCGATCGGTCAGGAAAAGCGGGACCGGTTCTTCCTGAAGAATGCCCTGGAGTTGTATGGCCAGAGGTGATCCGTTACAGCGCCAGACTACCGACGCTGCTCCCGCCGCAGACGAATAGCGTCTGACCGGTAATGAAACCATTCGCCGGATCCGCCAGGAACATGACTGCGCGCGCCACATCGTCCGGCTGCCCAATCCGGCGAACCGGGATGCTGCTGGCAAGCGTGTCGATACGCGGGTCACCGATCGGCAGTATCCGGTGGAACATGTCCGTCTCGATCGGCCCCGGCGCCACGGCATTGACGGTGATCCCGAATTGGCCGAGTTCCAGCGCCCAGGTCCGCATCATGCCGATCATGCCCGCCTTGGTCGCCGAATAGGCGGTGCGAGTCGAAAGCCCCAGCGCCGCGCGCGAGGCAATCAGCACGATCCGGCCGAAATGACGCGTCTGCATGGCCGGCAATGACGCCTGCACCAGTGCGAGCGCTGCGCCGAGGTTGCAACCGCGTCAGGGTAATCAGATCGGCCTGGGTGACATCCGCCAGCAGCGCCGGCCGCATTGCACCGGCATCATGCACCACGGTGGTGATCGGGTAGTGGACAACCGCATCGGCCGCGGCCTGAATCGTTGCAGCCTCATCGGCCAAATCGACCACAATGGGGTGCAGCCTGGCATGTGGCAGGGGGGCGGGCTGGCGATCGAATGAAACCACATCATAGCCGGCGTTGAGGAAGTGCCGGCAGATCGCCAGACCGATCCCGGCGCTGCCGCCGGTCACCAGAGCAGTTTCAGTCATGGTGCTGCCTCCAGCACGGGATGGCCGACTTCGTCGTGCTGTTCGCGAACTTGCACGCGATCACCGGGATTGGCAGCGGAGGCAAGGAAGCAAATCGCGACCGGCCCAGCATCGAACTGTACAAGTCCAACACTCAGCGGAAGACGCGGGCGGAAGTGCGGCTCGAAACTGTGATACAGGGTAATGCGGGCAACCACGGTGCCAGGGAATTCAGCGGCGGAATCCCATGCCAGTCGGTCAGAAAGGCAGGCGACACAGTTTTCCCGTGGCGGATACTGGGCCATTCCGCACGTGGCGCAGCGCTGCAGCAAAAGGCGCGTCATGCGCCGACCGCCCGCAACACGGCGGCCGCCGAACAGAGGCCACGATCGTAATTGATCATTCCGAAACCACTGACCACGGCGTGCCGGGCTTGCGGCACCGCCCGGCCATTGGCTTGGCCGATAAGCTGACGCATCGCCTCCGTCAGGCCGAGGTAACCGCCCGCTGCGCCGGCCTGACCCATGGAAAGCTGCCCACCGCCCGTATTATGTGGGAAGCTGCCCTCAATCGTGAAATCGTTGCGGCGCACGAAGTCAGGACCTTCCCCTTTGTTGCAGAAGCCTAGATCCTCGATCTGCATCATCGAGATCACGGGATAATCGTCATAGGTCTGCAACAGATC
>DATIMO010000365.1:0-2314 GCA_035475215.1 Acetobacteraceae bacterium
CCTGACCGACTCGTTCTACTGGGACCTGACCGACAAGACGCGGGCCTGGACCAAGCGCTACGTAGACAAGATGGGCACGCCGCCCTGCATGCTGCATGCCGGCAACTACGCCGCGGCGCTGCACTGGCTGAAAGCGGTGAAGGCGGCCAACACCCTGGACGGCGACGCGGTGGCGGCCAAGATGCACGAACTGCCGGTGAACGATTTCTACCACTCGGACGTTAAGATCGAACCGAACGGGCGCGTGGAGGACACAATGTATGTCTGGCAGGTGAAACCGGCGTCGGAATCCAAATACAAGTGGGACTTCTACAAGCCGGTGGCGACCATGACGGGCGCGGACGCTACGATGCCGCCGGCAGAAAGCGGGTGTCCATTGGTGCGGACGTAGCCACGCCCGGCGGTCTCTGCACACGATACAGCCGACCGGTTAGCGCGGTTCTACCCTCAGTGATCGATTGACTGACTTGTGGTAGGACCGCGTATGCCAGCCGCACGTCAGGGTTTGACGACCGACCAGGCCGCCGCGCGCCTGCTGGCCGAGGGACCGAACGAGCTGCCGCGCAGCGGCCGACGCCGGCTGCCCCGTATCCTTCGTGATGTGCTCAGCGAACCGATGTTCGGGCTGCTGCTCGGCGCCGGCCTGATCTATCTGTTGCTCGGCGACACAGTCGAAGCACTGCTGCTCCTTGGGTTTGCTTGCCTGTCCGTCGCCATCGCGGTCGTACAGGAAACGCGGAGCGAGCACGTGCTGGAGGCATTGCGCGACCTCACCAGCCCGCGTGCGCTGGTGATCCGCGATGGGGAACGTCGACGCGTTGCCGGTCGCGAGGTGGTGCGCGGCGATCTGATCATCTTGTCCGAAGGTGACCGTGTTCCAGCCGATGCAATGCTGCTGGAGGCGCGTGACCTTCAGACCGACGAGTCGCTGCTCACCGGCGAATCGATGCCGGTGCGCAAACGCGCCTCCCGGTTGGGAACGGAACCAGTTACCCAGCCAGGCGGCGATGATCTGCCGCATGTGTTCTCTGGGACGCTGGTGGTCCGTGGACAGGGCGTAGCTGAGGTGCGCGCAATCGGACCGCGCAGCGAGATCGGTCGGATCGGCCAAACTCTCGGGCAAATCGAAACAACCTCGCCCCGCCTGAACCGCCAGATCGCCCGGCTGGTACGGGCAGCGGCAGGCGCCGGACTGCTCTGCTGCATCCTGGTAATCGTGCTTTATGGCCTGCTTCGCGGCTCATGGCTGGATGCGTTGCTGGCCGGGATCGCGCTCGGCATGTCGATGCTGCCGGAGGAGTTTCCTCTGGTGCTCACTGTGTTCATGGTCATGGGCGCGTGGCGGATGTCTCAGGCGCGGGTGCTGACCCGCCGCGCCGCGGCAATCGAAACTCTGGGCGAAGCCACGGTGCTATGCACCGACAAGACCGGAACACTGACCGAGAACCGCATGTCGGTCGTCGCATTGCATGCCGCCAATCAAATGCTGGACCTGACAGAACAACCGGTGGCGACGCCAGAGTTCCGTCGCCTCGCAATCGCCGGCGCCCTGGCGAGCGCGCCGGATGCGTATGATCCGATGGATCGCGCTTTCCTCGAGCTTGGTCGGCGCATGGGCGATGCCACGACGGATTGGACGCTGGTGCGCGGGTACGGCTTGCGGCCGGAGCTGCTTGCCGTCACGCAGGTCTGGCAACCTTCGGGTGGCGGTCCGCTTCGCGTGGCGGCCAAAGGAGCACTCGAAGCGATCGCGGAACTCTGCCGTCTCGACCCCGCAGCGCGTGCAGTACTGCACAAGGATGCCGACCGCTTGGCGGGTACAGGCATGCGCATGCTCGCGGTAGCCGAAGCGACGGCAGATGGCCCACTGCCGGACTCGCCGCGCGGCTTCAACTTCGCGCTGCTCGGCCTGACCGGTCTTGCCGATCCGCTGCGCGCCTCGGTGCCATCCGCAATTCGGGAATGCCACGCAGCAGGCATCCGCGTGGTGATGATCACCGGCGATTATCCGGTCACCGCACGGGCCATAGCACGCCAGGCGGGGCTGAGCGCCGAAGCAGTACTGGATGGCCCATCGATCGAGCGAATGAGCGATGTCGAGTTGCGGGCAGCAGTGCAGCACTTTGACATTTTCGCCCGTATCGTGCCGGCGCAGAAGCTGCGGGTTGTGCTCGCGCTGAGAGCGCACGGTGACGTAGTTGCCATGACCGGTGACGGCGTGAACGATGCGCCTTCGCTGAAAGCGGCCGACATTGGCATCGCCATGGGTGGGCGCGGAACCGACGTTGCCCGTGAGGCCGCCGCCCTGGTGCTG
>DATIMO010000366.1:0-4714 GCA_035475215.1 Acetobacteraceae bacterium
AAACGAGGAACTGCTCAAGCGTCCATGGCTTGCGAATGGCGATGTTCATGGCGGCAATCTAACCCCCACCGGCAACCCTGCGGAAGATGCCCCTTGGCCAAGCCGCACTGATCCGCCAGCATCCGCCCTTGCAGGAGAGACCCGCATCGATGCCCGAACCCGCCCGTGCCAGACCGCAGCCGACACCCGAAACCCAGCATTTCTGGGACGGCACCCGTAACGGCGAACTCCGCCTGCAACGCTGCGACGCCTGCGCCCACGTGTATTTCCCGCCGCGTCCGTTCTGTCCCGCCTGCGCATCCCGCACGGTCAGCGTATTCGCCGCCAGCGGCAACGCCATCCTGGACAGCTACGTCATCCATCACCGCCCCGTGCCCGGCTTTACACCTCCCTATGCCATCGCCGTGGTGAAACTGGCCGAGGGCCCACGCATGATGACCAACATCATCGATTGCCCGCAAACGCCCGAGGCACTGGTGCTCGACATACCGCTGAAAGTCGCGTTCCACAAAATGGATGATGAGATCACGCTGCCACTGTTCCGTACCGCACAGGCCTGACGCACATGAAACCAGCCGAAATCGCCATCGTTGGCGCCGCAGAACCACGAAGCTGGGCGTCATCCCCGATATGTCGCAGATCCAGTTGCACGCCGACGCGGCTCTGAATGCAATGGAGGATGCCGGGCTGAAGCCGTCCGATATCGACGGCGTGGCGACCGCAGTCGAAACGCCACAGCAGATCACGCACTATCTCGGCATCACGCCGGCCTGGGTGGACGGCACCTCTGTCGGCGGTTGCTCATTCATGATCCACGTGCGGCACGCCGCGGCAGCGATCAGCGCGGGCCTGTGCAAGACCGTGCTGATCACACACGGAGAAAGCGGCCGGTCGCGTGTCGGCAACCCACCGCGCAGCGTGCCGCCATCATCTCTTGCCGGACAGTTCGAGCAGCCCTTTGGCCCGATGGGCCCGCCCAGCCTGTTCCCGATCCCGGTGCTTCGTTACATGAAGACCTATGGCGTAACGCATGAGCAGATCGCGATGGTCGCGGTGGTGCAGCGGGAATGGGCGGCCAGGAACCCGCGGGCGACATTCCGAGATCCGATCTCCGCGGAAGACGTGCTGAACTCGCGCATGATCGCGTACCCATTCCGGCTGCTGCAATGCTGCCTGGTCACTGATGGCGGTGGCGCCCTGATCCTTGCATCGGCCGAACGGGCTGCCGATTTTCCTCACAAGCCCGTCTACATTCTCGGCACCGGAGAGAGCGTTGAAACGCCGATGGTAAGTCAGATGGAGGACTTCACGTCATCTCGCGCGTTCCGCGTGGCCGGCGCGACCGCCTTCCGCGCCGCCGGCATCACGCATGGGGACGTCGATCATGTCATGATCTACGATGCATTCGCCCACCTGCCGCTATACGGGCTGGAGGACCTGGGCTTCGTTCCTCGCGGGGAGGCGGGCCGTTTCATCGCCGACCGCAACACCGCGCCGGGTGGCCGGCTGCCGGTCAACACCAATGGCGGTGGGCTGTCCTATATGCACTCGGGCATGTACGGCATGTACGCCCTGCAAGAGAGCGTCCGCCAGATGCGCGGTATCGCCCCGGCGCAAATACCGGATGCGAAGATTTCCGTCTGCCATGGCGTAGGCGGCATGTTCGCCGCGTCCGGCACAATCATCTTCGGCAATCAGCGGCTGTAGTTATACCGACTGGACTGCAATGTCAGTCCAACCTCAATCCACCTCTCCCGCTTGCGGGAGAGGTCGGTTCGCGAAGCGAACCGGGTGAGGGTTGCACCAGTCAGCGTGCAGGCCTTGAGATGCTATCCGCACGCCACCGCATAGATCTCCCCCGCCGTCTTCGGCAATGTCATGGACTGCCAGTTTCGCCCGCCATCGATCGTCCCGAATACCTCCCCGCCGCGTGCACCAAAAAACACCTGGTCTGGATCCGACGGATGCAGTCCGACCCCCATCAACGTGTTGGTCGGCTCGGTCTTGTCGAACCGGGTCCAGCTTCGCCCGGCATCCGCGCTGCGCCACAACGACCCGGTGCCGCTGGTGAATGCCGGGCTGAGACACGCATACATCACGTTCGGATTCTGCGGCGAAACCCGCAGGTCGCGCCCGTAACTATGCGGCGAGAAGCGCTTCACTTCCATGTCTTCCCAGTTTCGTCCTGCATCAGTGCTGCGAAACAGCCCCATGCGGACGGCCAGGAACACCGTGTCCGGCGCGGCCGGCGTCGTGGCGATGGCGTGCCCGTCCAGCATGCCCTCGTTTTCCGTGTCGCTGACGATGCGGCTCTTCAGATGTGGCGACCGGGCGAGCCGCAGCAGGTCCTCGGTGCAGTCATCCCAGCTCTCGCCGCCGTCGCGCGAATGCATAGCGCCGCCCACTTCCAGTGCAGCGAACAGCTCGCCAGTGTTGCGCGGATGCGGCGCGATGCGCATCACACGGCAGGCGAACGGCATTTTCACGCGCTCCGGCAGCGCCGGATCGGGCATGCGTCGGAAATTGTCACCGCCATCGTCGCTGCGATACACGGCGACCGGTGAACCGCCGGCATAGACAATACGTGGATCGTTGGGATCGATCTGGATGGACCAAACTTGCGCATCACGATCGGGAAAGCCCAACCGTTCCCAGTGGGCGCCCCGATCGGTGCTGCGATATGGACCGTTGCTGGTGCCGGCATAGACCACGTTCGGATGGCGCGGATCGGCCATGATTGCCTGCGCATCCGATTCGGTAAAGCTATGCTCCCATCGGTCGCTGCCGAGCTCGCGCCGATACACCCCGCCGGCACCGCCATCCTTGGTTGCCCGCACGCCCGCATAGATATACGACATGGTCTCCTCCGTCGGCTATTGGGCCTCGGTGCCGATCAGCAGAAATGCGTGGGTGGTCGCCGATTTCAGCCGCAGCGCCTTCACCGGCCCGTATTGTTCCGAATAGTACCAGTCCGACGCGCGTTGGGGACTGTCGAATTCCAGCACGACGAAGCGGTGCATCGGATGATCGCCCTCCAGCCGCACGGGGTCGCCACCGCGCACCAGGTAGCGGCCGCCATAGGCAGCGATCGTGGCCGGCACCTTGGTTCGGTAATCCTCGTACAGCATCGGATCGGTCACCTCGACCTCGGCGAAGACATAGCCTTTCGGCATCCCCCCCTCCCTATCCGCAGGCCAGCGCATACACGTCCTTGCACACCGACGGCAGCGTCATCTCCCGCCAGCTTCTCCCTCCATCCGTCGTGCCGAACACCTCCCCGCGACGCGCAACCATATACACTTGATCCGGATCGCGATCGTGCAGCGCCACGGCCATTACCGTGCTGTGCGGTTCCATCTGATCGAAGCGTTGCCACGTCTGCCCGGTATCGGTGCTGCGGAACAATGCGCCGGCCTGGCTGTTCGCCGCGACGCTCAGGCAGGCATACAGTATTTTCGGGTCCTGCGGCGACACGCTGATGTCGCGCCCGTACGTGTAGGGCGAGAATCGCCCCACCTGCATATTCTGCCAGGACCTGCCCTGATCAGCACTGTGGAACAGGCCCATCCGCACCGCCAGGATCACGTCGTCCGGGTCTGCATCGCTGATGGCCACCGCATGACCATCCAGCATTCCTTCGGCATCGGTGTCGCTCAGGATGCGGCTCTTCAGCCGCGGTTCATCGGCCAGCCGCACCAGATCCTGCGTGCAATCCAACCAGCTTTCGCCGCCGTCGCGGCTACGCATGACTCCACCCACTTCAAGCGTGGCGAACACCTCCCCGGGATTGCGCGGATGCATTGCGAACCGCATGACCCGGCACGGGAACGACATAGTCACCCGATTGGGCATGCCGGGATCAGGCATACGGCGGAAATGCTCGCCGCCATCATCGCTGCGATACACCGCGACCGGCGATCCGCCAGCAAACACGGTGCCCGGGTCGCGCCGATCCACCGCAATCGACCAGACCTGCACGTCGCGATCGGGGAAACCCAACCGTTCCCAGTGCCCACCCCGATCGGTGCTGCGATACGGCCCGTCCTTGGTACCGGCAAATACTATGTCGGGGTTTCGTGGATGCACGGTGATCGCGTGCACATCGGCCTGGCGAAACACGTGCTCCCATTCGCCGCCCTCGGCGGCACGACGAAACACGCCGCCCACGCCATCATCCTTGGTCGCCGCCGCCCCGGCAAAAATATGACCCGAACCGGCCATTGTCGCTCTCCCCCTCGCAACACCCCACGAAGGCTAGGCCGGCGACCCGGAATTGGGAATACTGCGCCGGACCGCACCGGAGGGAACCATGCCGAACGTCACCGCGGAGCGCCTGACCGAAATCGCCAAGGCGTTGCTGATCGGCGCCGGCGCGCCCGAATCCGAGGCAGCCACGGTGGCGCGGCTGTCGATCGCCGCCAATCTGGCCGGCCATGACAGCCACGGGATCATCATGATCCCCAGCTACATAGACCGGATGAAAGTCGGGCACATTGTTCCCGGCGCACCCTGGGAGATTAAGCAGGAGACAGCGACCACCACCGTGATCGATGGAAACTGGGGTTTCGGTTACGTCGTAACCGAGAAGGCGATGCAGCACACGATTGCCAAAGCCCGCACACAGAACGTGGCCGCCGCGACGGTGTTCCGACAGGGCCACATCGGGCGTCTGGCCAGCTATCCGCTGATGGCCGCGAAGGAAGGGATGATCGCG
>DATIMO010000367.1:0-4509 GCA_035475215.1 Acetobacteraceae bacterium
GATGTCGCGCACCACGGCGGAAAGGCAGCGGATGGTGCCGTCGGCGTCGAGCAGGCCGGGTTTTTCCGCGCGGGGCGGCCCGTAGCGTAGAAGTTTCATGTATTTCTCCTGATGACTTCCCCCTCCCTTGCGGGAGGGGGCGGGGGGAGGGGTCACGCTCTACAATGTCATGCCGCCGTCGATCACGATGGCTTGGCCGGTGACGAACTGCGCTTCGTCGCTAGCGAGATAGACGGCCAGGGCCGCGATTTCCTCCGGCGTGCCAAGGCGACCCATCGGTTGGCGTGACAGGAACACCGCTCGTGCCTTCTCTTCCGATCCGGCTTGCGCGGCATTCTCCGCGATCCGCGCATCAAGGCTTGGCGTGTGCACCGTGCCAGGACAGATGCAGTTGCAGCGGATGCCACGGCCGATGAAATCGGCTGCGACGGATTTGGTCAGCCCGATCACCGCCCCCTTGGTGGCGGAATAGACGCAACGGTTCACCACGCCTTTTACGCTGCTGGCGACAGAGGCCATGTTGATGATCACGCCATCGCCGCGTTCCAGCATGCCGGGCAGGAATGCC
This sequence comes from Acetobacteraceae bacterium, assembly GCA_035475215.1. Classification (GTDB taxonomy): domain Bacteria; phylum Pseudomonadota; class Alphaproteobacteria; order Acetobacterales; family Acetobacteraceae; genus DATDIC01. Next base: position 569 of record DATIMO010000367.1, read on the forward strand.
TGAATACTGTGCAGCATGGATCGGGCGTTGATTTCGAACGCAAGGTCCCATTCCGCGTCGGTGGCGTCCAGCACGGTGCCCTGGTGCACCAGGCCGGCACAGTTGAACAGGATATTGACCGCTCCGGCATCCGCGGCGGCCCGGCCGATATCGGCCGCGTGCAGCACATCCAGCTTCGCGGTGCGGATAGAGTCCGAGGCGATTTCGTGCACCTTCGCCTCGTTCACGTCGGTTGCGATCACGCGCGCGCCGGCGGCGGCGAAAGCAAGCGCGGTGGCGCGGCCGATGCCTTGCGCAGCGGCGGTCACGAACGCGGTCTTGTTGGCGAGGCGTGTGGTCATGGTTACCCCTCCCCCCGGCCCCCTCCCGCAAGGGGAGGGGGAGGAAGCCTCAGTGGTTGTTGCGCGATTCGCCGCGGGTTTCGATGACGTTCAGGTACAGTGTGGCAGGCTCCAGGCAGGCGCCGGTGCCGAGCTGGCCGACCATGCTGCGATAGATCTCCTCCCATGGCGTCTTGTGGTCCAGTTTTGGTGCCTTCCAGGCAGTGCGGCGCTTCTCCAGTTCGCCCGGCGGCAGCAGGACATCCACCTTGCGGGTGTTAAGATCGATGCGAACCTTGTCGCCCGTCTTCAGCAGCGCCAACCCGCCGCCAACCACGGCTTCGGGCGAGACATTCAGGATGGACGGGCTGCCGGAGGTGCCGGATTGCCGGCCGTCGCCCATGGTAGGCAGGGCTTCGACACCGCGTTTCAGCAGGGTGGCGGGCGGTTGCATGTTCACCACTTCCGCACTGCCCGGATAGCCGACGGCGCCGCAGTTGCGGATGATCAGCACGGACTGGTCGTCGCAGCCCAGATCGGGGTCTTCGATGCGCTCGTGATAATCCTCCGGCCCTTCGAAGACGATCGCCTTGCCTTCGAACACGTTCGGATGCGCCGGGTTGGACAGGAACCGGTTGCGGAAATCCTGATCGATAACGCTGGTCTTCATCACCGCGCTGTCGAACAGGTTGCCGGACATCACCACGTAACCCGCGGCTGCTTTCAGCGGCTTGTCGTAGGCGCGGATCACCTCGCGATCGGGCTCGGCCACGCCTTCCAGATTCTGCGCCAGCGTTTTGCCAGTCACGGTCATGACGTCGCCGTGCAGCTTGCCGGCGTTCAGCAGTTCCTTCAGCACCGCGGGCACGCCGCCGGCACGGTGGAATTTCTCGCCCAGGAAGCGTCCGGCAGGCTGCAGATCGACCAATAGCGGAATGTCCGGCCCCAATCGCTGCCAGTCGTCGACGTTGTGATCGACGCCCATATGCCGAGCAATCGCAACCATATGGATCGGGCAGTTCGATGAAGCGCCCAGTGCGGCGGCGGCCACCACCGCGTTTTCGAATGCCGGTTTGGTCATGATGTCGGACGGGCGCAAATTCTCATGCACCATGTCCACGATGCGGCGACCGGTTTCGTACGCCATCTGACCACGTTCGCGATACGGAGCGGGAATGGCGGCACAGCCAGGCAGCGACATGCCGAGCGATTCCGCCAGGCTGTTCATCGATGTCGCGGTGCCCATGGTGTTGCAGTGACCGACCGATGGCGCCGACGACGCCACCATCTGCATGAATTCCTCGTAGCTGATCTTGCCCTCGGCGTAGAGCTTGCGGCCCTCCCACACGATCGTGCCGGAGCCGGACAGGCGCCCGTGCCACCAACCATCCAGCATCGGTCCGCCGGATAGCACGATCGCCGGAATATTCACGGTGGCCGCGCCCATCAGGCAGGCGGGCGTGGTCTTGTCGCATCCGGTGGTCAGCACGACGCCGTCGATCGGATAGCCGTGCAGCACTTCCACCAGGCCGAGATAGGCGAGATTGCGGTCCAGCGCAGCGGTCGGACGCTTGCCGGTTTCCTGGATCGGGTGCAGCGGGAACTCGATCGGGATGCCACCGGCATCGCGGATGCCATCACGAACGCGGGTCGCCAGTTGCAGGTGATGGCGGTTGCACGGCGCGAGATCGGAGCCGGTCTGCGCAATGCCGATGATCGGCTTGCCGCCCTGGAGTTCCTCGCGCGTGATGCCGTAGTTCAGGTAGCGCTCGACATACAGCGCGGTCATCGCCGGATCTGCGGGGTTGTCGAACCAGCGTCGGCTGCGCAAGCGCCCGCCGCCATTGTCCTTTGCCATGAACTGCCTCCGTTCCGCGACGCCGGAACCTGTGCACCAGGCCGGGCGGCTGTCAACGCAGCGCCCTGGCGACACTCAGAAGACACCGAGGTTTCCAGCACCTCCTTGAAGGTCCGGCTCCCTGTGGTGGGCATTGTAGCCCTGCGATTCGACCATGATCCCCACGTTGGCGTTATACTGATCGTACGATACGAGTGAGGGCCACATGGCGAAGGTGGTACAGCCGCAGGTCATCGAAAGCACCGCACACCGGGAGTACTGGCGTTCGCGCTGGCTGCGCTCGGCCACCAGCGTGCGAAGATGTCTGCGCTGAACGACACGATGCCTGACCGCGTCGCGCTCGTGACCGGTGCGGCCAGCGGCATCGGCGCCGCAGTCTGCAGGGCGCTGGCGGCCCCGGGCGCCGGCATCATCGTGCACACGCGGCGCAATCGCGCGGGCGCTGAAGCCGTAGCGACGGCTGTGCGGGGCGTCGGCGCCGCGGCCGAGATCGTGCTGGGCGACCTTATCGATCCAGCCACCGCCTCGGCGCTGGTCGAAGTGGCCCTCACGCGGTTCGGCCGGCTCGACGTGCTGGTCAGCAATGCCGGTTTCGCCGATCGCACACCGATCGCAGCGCTGACGGACGCGGCAATGCAGGGGTCGATCGAGACGATCCTGGGTGCGTTCTTTCGGATGGTTCGCACCGCGATCCCGCTTTTGCGCGCGGCGCCAGCCGGGCGAGTGATCGCGGTTTCCAGCTTCGTGGCACATGTGTTCCGCCCAGGTACTGCGACGTTCCCAGCCTCGGCCGCGGCGAAGGCGGCGCTGGAGGCGCTGGTGAAGGCGCTGGCGTTGGAGCTTGCGCCGGCAGCGGTGACAGTGAACGCGGTGATACCTGGTTTCATCCGAAAGGACACAGCCACGCATGCGGCCGTGGACCACGCACGCCTCGCGCAGCAGCTTGCGGCGGTGCCATTGGGCAGGGTTGGGTTGCCGGACGAGGTTGCGGCGGCGGTGGCGTTTCTGGCCTCGCCGGCCGCTGGCTACATTACCGGTGCGATGCTGCGGGTGGATGGAGGATTGGCGATGTGAGCGGACTTTTCATCATGCGTGACGTCTCCCGCTCCCCTCCCGCAAGGGGCCTCATTGCAGGAGGGTCCGGGGGAGCGACCGAAACAAACTCACTCCTTGAACATATGCGTCGCGTGCGTGATCGCCGCCCCGGCGCGCATAGCCGCGGCAACAACCGCGGCTTCCGCCAACTCGGCATCGGTCGCGCCGGCCTTGCGCGCCTCCGTCGTATGGATGGCGATGCAGTACGGACATTGCGTCGTCAGCGCCACGGCCAGCGCCATGATCTGCTTGGTCTTCACGTCAAGCGCACCGGGCGCAAAGGCCGCCTTGTCGAACGCCCAGAATGCTCTCATACCGTCCGCGGCGGCGCTGTCCATGGTCTTCAGCGCGGAAAGGTTTTTCATGTCGTACATGACATTCTCCTGATGTGGTCGATCGGGAAGCTTATCATCGGTCCGGCAATTGCAAGCAATCGTGCTCCGAAATTCCGGATCGGGCCAGCTATCGTACCAATGTCCGGTACAGCGCGCGTCTGCTGACGCCCTTCCAGAAGCTTGTAGGCGACACGACATGTGGGCGAAATCGGACGCACAACGCGACCGCCGGGTCTGTTCTCATAACAGCGGGCATCGACCCGCCGTCTCCCGCCGATGCCTCTTGGAGGCTTTGTGCCGGCCATCCTAAGCTGCATCACCCGGTAAAGCTTC
>DATIMO010000368.1:0-7905 GCA_035475215.1 Acetobacteraceae bacterium
CGACGATCGATTATGGCAACAACATCCGTCAGGTGGCGCGCGATGAGGGCGTTGCCGACGCTTTCGCTTTTCCCGGTTTCGTTCCCGCCTATATCAGGCCGCTGTTCTGTCGCGGGGTCGGTCCCTTCCGCTGGGCCGCACTGTCCGGTGATCCCGAAGACATCTACCGCACCGATGCCCGCGTAAAGGAGCTGTTGCCCGATCACACGCATCTGCACCACTGGCTGGACATGGCCCGCAGCCGCATCCGGTTTCAGGGACTGCCGGCGCGCATTTGCTGGGTCGGTCTTGGCGACCGCCACCGCATCGGCCTGGCATTTAATGAAATGGTCGCCAGCGGTGAATTATCCGCGCCGATCGTGATCGGTCGCGACCATCTGGACGCAGGCTCGGTCGCGTCGCCCAACCGCGAAACCGAGGCGATGCGCGACGGCTCCGACGCCGTCTCCGACTGGCCGATGCTGAATGCGCTGCTGAACTGCGCCTCCGGCGCGACCTGGGTTTCCATCCATCACGGTGGCGGCGTCGGCATGGGGTTTTCCCAACACGCCGGCATGGTGATTGTCTGCGACGGCTCACCCGAAGCCGCAAGCCGGATCGAACGTGTGTTATGGAACGACCCTGCCACCGGAGTCATGCGCCACGCCGACGCCGGCTACGAAGACGCCCTCGCCTGCGCCGGCGAACACAAACTGGACCTTCCGGGAATTGTCGTGTGAGACCAAACCCCCTCGCCTTCGAGGGAAGCGTTTCGCACCAACAATACAGCAGAAGCAAAAGGACCCAACCCGATGCCGCGTGTGATCGACCTCGAAACCAACCTCCCTCTCGCCGATGACCCCGAAACCCGCGACTACCGTGCCGCCTTGCGCCGCCCCCTCAACCACGCCGACCCCGAACGCCTGCCGCCCTTGCCCGGCTACGGCTTCGACAATTACCGCCACATCTTCGGCGGCGGATCTGCCAACCAGCCTCACGAAACCGCCAAACCGGCATTCGACCGCCGCAAGGCCCTGGATGCATTCGTGTCCGACATGCAGCGTGCCGGAGTGGAGCTGGGCTTGGTTACCGGTGTCACCAACACGACCATCGCCCAGGTGATGCGCGACTATCCCGGCCGCTTCATCGGCTTCGCCGCACTCAGCCCATTCGACGGCATGCGCGCCGTGCGCGAACTGGAACGCCTGGTGCGCGAAGATGGGCTGCGCGGTCTGCGCATCTCGGCACTGTACAACAATCTGCCAGCCAGCGACCGGCGCTACTACCCGCTCTACGCCAAGTGTGTCGAACTGGACGTGCCGGTGCGCATCTACACCGCGATGACCTACGCCAACGACCGCCCCTACGACCTCGGTCACCCGCGCCATCTGGATCAGATCGCGATCGACTTTCCCGAACTGCGCATCGTCGCCGGTCTGGGCGGTTGGCCCTGGGTGAGTGAAACCGTCGCGCTGATGCGCCGCCACCCGAACCTCTATTGCGACACCGCGGCGCACCGCCCGCGCCACTTCGCGACCAAAGGCTCGGGGTGGGAGCCGCTGATGCAGCTCGGCAACACGCTGCTGCAAGACAAGGTTATGGTTGGCCTGTCCTGGGAAACCATCGGCATGCCGCTGCCCGCGCTGATCGCGGAATACCTGGATCTCCCCCTGAAGGATTCGGCGAAGGAGAAGTGGCTATACACGAATGCCAAGCGGTTCCTGCGCTTGGCATGACTTCACCTCTCCAGCTTGCGGGAGAGGTCGGTGCGCGTATGCGCGCACCGGATGAGGCATTTGCTTCCGTTTGTTCGCCCAATCACCTGCGACGCCGACGCAACATACAAATTGGAACCAGGCCGGCTGCAAAAATCAGGGCCGATGCCGGTTCCGGCACCGGCGTCACCAGGGCCACACTGTTCATAAGAGCGGAATTGCCATGGCTGGCGATCAACGTTGCAGTCGAATTCGACCCACCCTTGGCCTCGATGATTCCAGGACCGGAGCCGGCAAATACTTCGCCAGGAGAGTGAATTATATTCAGGTCGAATCCGAGAAAAGTGTTCGAAGAAAACTGATGTGGCACATCGGCAACCGTCGCCTGAATGTCGCCACTCGCCTTGAACTGGACCGGTACCGTGCCCTTGAAGCCAGTCGGCACCAGCGTCAATGATCCGCCGATCAGTTTCCCGTCGCCCAGCAGCGTCGTATTCGTGCCGCCCTTCTTATAGGCAACCCCGTTCGCGTCGAGTCCGAAGTCGGCGTGACCGTTGAAGCCATAGATCGAATAGGTCAGCTCCGAGTACCGTGCCACAATGCCGCTTTGCGTCATCTTCTGGGTACCTAAGCCGTGGTATTCCACGTAAACGCCCCAGCCATTGTGCGACGGATTGTTGAAACCGGGCGGACTGATCGCCTGGCCACCGAGGGCAAATCCGAGAACCGGCAGATAACCCGCTTCGGAAAATGCGCTTGTTGCTGTTGCTGGGTCGACTGGGGAGACGACGACCTGTCCAAAATCAGACACGTGTAACGTATCGGCAGTGAATTTCGATCCATTGAGCTTCAGTGGGCGCGGATTCCAGTCAAATGTGGCTGAGGGGATCGTGCCAGCCTGTGCGGCGACAGTGACGAGGCTGCCAAGCACGACAAGGCTCAGAATACGGAAACGACCAGCGTTCATGATGCTCCTTGATTGCTGATGAGGATGAAGGAGCCAGCATCCAGAGTCGTCAACCAGCCCTTTGCTACACATCCTTATTCTATGATGGCGCATTCCCGTCAAATTCGTGTTGTGTAATGATCCGGTGCAGCTTCGATAGGTCAGAGAGTGATCACCGGACAAATGACGAATCGTCTGATTGGGTTTGATACCGTCATGTTCCTGCCCGTAGCACGCTGCTTCAGGCCCAATGCCGCAGTTACTCCACCGCCCCCCGCCCATCCACCGCGACCATCCCCTCGTCCTCCCGCCCGACCAGCAGCGGATTCAGCTCCAGATCCACCAGCCGGTCGCCCAGATCGTTCGCCAGCCAACTCAACCGGCACGCCGCATCCGCCACCGCCGCCACGTCCAACTTCGGCCGCCCCCGCCAGCCATCCAGCAACGGCCAAACCTTCAGTCCCCGCAGCATCTCCATCACCCGCGCCACACCTACCGGCGCCAGCGCAACCGTCACGTCATCCAGCAATTCCGCCAGAACGCCCCCGGCCCCCACCACCAGCACTGGCCCGAACTGCGGATCGCGCCGCACCCCCATGATCAGCTCCAGTTCGCCCCGATGCATCTGCTGCACCACCCCGCCCTCGATCGTTGCATCCGGAAGTGCGCGGTGCACCGCTGTCATCACCTCTGCCCAGGCGTCGCGCAGCGCCTCGACAGACCCTAGCCCCAGCCGCACCGCCCCGATATCGCTCTTGTGCACCAGCGCTCGACATACCGGTTTCAACGCCACCGGAAACCCGATCGCGGTCGCGGCCTTCACCGCTGCCTCCACATCGGCGCAAACCCGCTCCTCCCCCACCGGCACGCCATAACGTGCAACCAGCTGCTTCACCTCCGGTTCCGTCAACCGCCCGGTCGGCAACACCGCATCCGTAGCCGGCAGGCCTCCCGGCCGTACCGTCTCAACCGCAACGACGGCGCCCAACCGACGCGCCTCCAGCAACGTGCCCAGCACCCGTAGCGCACTGTCTGCATGATCGTAATAAGGGCAACCAATCTCCCGCAGCACCGTCCGCGGTGCATCCGCCGAAGTCCCCGGAGTCACGCTCAGCACGAACGGCTTCGCGGCCGCCAGCAGCGCCTCTCCGATCCCGCGCGCCACTGCAACGAACCCCGGCGCCGTCGTCAGCAACACGCACAGCACTCCCACGTCCGGATCGCCGGCTAACACGCGCACCAGTTCCCCACCTAGCCCCGCCGCGCCCGAATCCAGCCGTCCACCCAGATCGATCGGATTGCCGATGAAGGTCGGCCCCAGATGCTCCGCCAATCGCACCCGCGTCGCCTCGCCAAACACGGCCGGACGCAAACCCCGCTCCGAAATCCTATCGATCATCACGGCCGCACCACCACCCGAAGGTGACAGCACCGCAACACCATCGCCGCCCGGCACGCCCCATCGCAGCAACGCATCCGCCGCCCGGACCATATCGTCCACATCATCCATCAGCAGCACGCCGCGTTCGGCACACGCACTCGCCAGTACACGATACGATCCCGCCAGGCTCGCAGTGTGCGACAGCGCGGCGCGCACGCCCGCCTCGGTGCGGCCCGATTTCACCATCAGCACCGGCTTGCCGGCCCGCCTGCAATCCGACGCCAGCTCCAGGAACCGCCGCGGCGAACGAAACCCCTCCACGTACAGACAAATCGCCTCGGTGCATGGATCGTCCCGCATGTATTCAAGAACATCGCAGATCTCGACATCGCTCTGATTGCCCAGCGACACGCACGCGCTGAACCCGATGTCCGCACTCCGTGCCCGGTCATAGATCGACACCATCAGCGCGCCGCTCTGGCTGATCAGCCCGATCCGCCCGCGCGCCAGTTCGCCGTCTTCCAGCACCAGCGACGATGTCAGCGCCAGCGCATGATGCGGATTGATCAGCCCCATGCAGTTCGGCCCGACGATGCGCATGCCATGCGTGCGGGCGATCGCCTCCAGTTCATCCTGGCGCGCGCGTCCCGCCGGCCCGATCTCCGCGAACCCGGTGGTCATCACCACGCAGCAACCCACACCCGCTTCGGCACATTCGCGTACTGCCTGCACCAGCACCGCGGCCGGAACTGCCAGGATGCAGACATCCACTGGCCCCGGAGCATCGCCGATGCGCGGATACGCGTGCACCCCGCGCACCTCCGCCCGCGACGGATTGACCGGCACGATGGTTCCGGGGAACCCGTGCTTGATCAGGTAGTGCATGATCCGCCCGCCGAACTTGCCGACATCATCGGACGCGCCGATCACGCCCACCGATTGCGGGTGCAATATCTGCCGCACGCTCAGCCGAGCCTGCATGAACTCCTCCCTACCGGCGCATCGCCTTGAACCCGCCCAACCGGTCCAGCACCACGATCAGAGACAGCGACAGAAAAATCAGCATTGCCGATACCGCCGCGGCGGTCGGGTCCACCTGATCCGTCAGATAGTTGTATAGCCGCACGGGCAGCGTCTGATACGCCGGCCCGGTGATGAACAGCGTCACCGTCACCTCATCGAATGAAACGATGAATGCGAACAGAAATCCGGCAATCACCCCCCGCGCCGACAGCGGCAGCGTCACCCGAAGCAGCGTCATCAGCGGTCCTGCGCCCAGACCCATCGCCGCCCATTCAAGCCGGCGCGGCACATCCCGCAGCGCCGACGCGATCACCCGCACCACGAACGGCAGCACCACCACCACATGCGCCAGCATCACACCGACAAAGCTGTTGTACAGCCCGTGACGGTTCAGGAACTGCAGCATGGCGATGCCGAACACCACCGCCGGAACCAGCAGCGGCGACATGAACAGCGAATCGAACCATCCGCCGCCCGGCACCAGCCGCCGTTGCAACACCCACACCGCGGCAAACCCCAGCACCGTAGCAATGGCCGCCGCCGACAGCGCCAAGCGCACGCTCAACAGGAACGCATCGACGAAGCCCGGATACGCGAACGCCGCCCGATACCAGCGCAGCGACCAGTGCCACCCCGGCAGCACGAACCCGCCCGACGGGGTGAACGACATCAGCACGATCATCACCAGCGGTGCAAGCATGAACACCAACATCGCCGCATTGAACAGCGCCAGAGCGCGCCTCATCCCGCCGCCTCTCCGGCCAGACCGCCTAGCCGGCGCGCCAGCACCACCAGCCCGGTTGTCACCACAAGCATCGCCACCGCGATCGCCGCGCCGAATTCCCAGTCCAGATCGACCAGGTTCACCCGATACGCAATATAGGACATGAGCTGCACGCGCGAGCCGCCGAGCAGCGCCGGCGTAGCAAAAGCCGCCAGATTGAGCATGAAATTTATGATCACGCCTGAAATCAGTGCCGGGCGGGTCAACGGCAGTATCACCTCCCGCCACACCGCCACCGTCCCGGCACCCAGCCCCGCCGCCGCCCACAGCAACCGTCGATCCAGTCCGCTCAGCGCCGCCCACAACGGCAGCAGCACGAACAGGAAATGCGCGTGCAGCAGTCCGATCACCACCCCGGTTTCGTTCAGCATCAGATGCAACGGCGCGTCGATCAACCCCAACCCGCGGAGCGTGCGGTTGATCAACCCCGTGCTGCTCAGCAGCAGCGACCAGCCGAACGCCTTCACCGCCACGTTCACCAGCCAGGGCGTGATATACACCATCAGCAGCCAGGCCTGCGCCACCGGTCGCAGTCCCGCCGCGTACCACGCCACCGGATATGCCAGCACCATCGTCAGCACCGACACAATCGCGCTGACCCGCAGCGTCCGCCACAGCACGCCCAGATAGAACGGATCCACCAGCTTGCGATAATTCGCCAAGGTCCAGACGCCAACCACCGCCCCGCTATCGCTGTGCGGATGCAGGCTGTTCACCAGGCTGGCGAACAACGGCCAGACGAAACAAACCAGCATCAACAACACCAGCGGCGCCACGCAGACAACCGGCAGCCACGAGCCGCGACGGGTGAGGGTCCTTCCCCGGCCCACTACTTCACCTGCGCAATCTCCCGATCGAACCGGTCGGTCCATCCCGGCAGGTCCGCCATCGCCTTGTCGTAATCGATGACTTCCAATGTCGCCATGTCGGGGTTCGGCACGGCCTGTTCGCCGCCGGTCGGCATCTTGACGTCCCGGTTCATCGGCACCTGCGCGAACCGGGTGGCGCGCAACGTCAGCACCTTGTCGCTCAGCAGCCAGTTCAGCAACGCCCGTCCGCCGTCGGGATTCGGACCCTTCGCCATCACGCCCGCCGTGGTCGGGCTCAGATACGCCGGTGACGGAATCACCACACTCGCCGGAATACCACGTTTGCGGAATTCGACCGCGCTGCCGGAACTGAACACCGCCACGGCCGCTTCTTCATTCTGGAATTCCTCGCCGATCTTCGCATAAGTCGTGGTCCAGTCGAGCACGTTCGGCGCCAGCCGCTTCAGCGCTGCAAAACCCGGATCGATGGCATCGATACTGCCACCATTCATCTTCGCAAGCTGGATCAGCGTGTACATGCCGAATGTGTTGTTGACCGGCGGAATGACCAGCATTCCCTTGAACTCTGGACGCATCAGGTCGCCCCAGCCCTGCGGGGGCGCCCAGTTCTTTCGCTTGAAAATATCCGGCTGGTAGATGATGGCGACCACGTCGCCGTAGGCAATTGCCCCGACCACGCCCGCCGGCCCCTTCACCAGCGCCACCGGATACAGCTTCGCCAGGTTCGGCACGCCGGCATCGTCGATCGGCGCGAAGATGCCCTGATGCATGCCCTTCAGCCAGGCCGAGTGATCGCACAGCACCACGTCGACCTGCGGCCTGTCCTTTTGCGCAATGGCCGTGGCAATGATCTCGGATGATGTCGCCTTCGGCACCAGCGTCACGCTATAACCGGTGTCCTTGCGGAACTGCTCCCCCCAGCCTTCCTTTTCCAGCATGGTCTGGATGGTGCCGCCCCAGCTCAGCAGATAAACCTGCTTGTCGTCGGCCCGCGCACGGAACGGCAGCGCCGCCGCGGCGACCGCCAGCATGGAACCGCGCAAAACCGTACGTCGTAACACCATCGCTGCTTCCTCTCCCCCCTGCACCGCGCGATGCTGCAACACCACGCTGCCCTTGACCAGTAGGGCGGAAAAGCGCAGCGCATTCCGCCGAACTACACCCCCTCCACATCCCGGTCGCGCCGCGCGTACAGGAACGTCCACCCCATCAGCAGCCCGATCGTCCCGTACCCAATCACCGGACCA
>DATIMO010000369.1:0-3212 GCA_035475215.1 Acetobacteraceae bacterium
GAAGCTTGTCGAACTCGACAACGGCCTCCGCCCCCGCCGGATACGCCAGCATCATCCAGCCGTCGCCCCATTTGGCGATGCGCTGAAGCGTCCGGTCGTGATGGCCGCCGAACCAGACCGGAATTCGCCGATGCACCGGCAGCGGATTGATGCCGGCATCTTCGATCCGGTGCCACTTGCCCTCGAACGTGACGTGCGGCTCGGACCATAGGGCCTGCATGACCTGCACCTGCTCCTCGGACCGGCGGCCCCGGTCGTTGAAGTTTTCATTCAGGCCGGTGAATTCCACCGGGTTCCAGCCGACACCAACACCAAACCGGAAGCGCCCGTTGCACAGCACGTCCAGGCAGGCGGCCTGCTTGGCGACCAGAGCCGCTTGGCGCTGCGCCAGGATCAGCACGCCGGTGGAGAATTCCAGTTTGCTGAACCCGGCAAGGAATCCGAACAGGACGAATGGATCGTGGAACCAGTCAGCCGAGGTGTTGAGGTTGCCCCAGTCCGGCCGGCTGGCGATATTGACGCCCAGCACGTGGTCCGCGGCGGCGAGATAGTGGTAGCCAAGTTCTTCCGCGGCTTGCGCGAATTCGCGGATTGCCGCCGGCGTGCCGCCGGTGTCGTTCTGTGGGATCAATGTGCCGAGTTTCATGCGTAAGCTTTCTGGATCTGAACCGGTTCGGCCGCACCTACCGTGCCTGCTGAATCGCCGACAAGATCCACCGGCCGCCGGCGGCCCGGACAAAGGTCCACAACTCGGTGGCGGTTACATGCTCGGTCGGGCTGCCATCAACGACCGAACCGGATCCGTCGCGCGTGACGTCGATCATCGAGAAGCGCATCGCGACTGTCGCGTAATCCCGGCCGTTCTCATGCCAGGACTGCGCCAGATCCCCCTGCAGCAGCCGAACATCGGTAACCGTGTTGCGCACACCGCGGCTGGCCTGATCGGCAAGTTGCTCGGCAAAGTAACCCAGCATCTCCGGTGTCGTGAGTGCACGCAACGCTTCCAGGTCGTGCCGGCTCCAGGCCGCTTGAACCCATTGCAGCGTGTGCTCGAAATCCTGGTAATCCCCCGGCGAGATCGCCAGCGGAGGTGCGGCGGCAGGGGCGCCGCCGCTTCCGCCCATCGGCATCGGCCGCGCGCCCCCCATGCCAAATGAATTGCGGCTGAACCAGCCAGCGCCGCCGGCAAATGCTGGCCCATTGCCCCGGAACCAGCGGAACAGCCACCGGACGATCAGCACGATGAGCAGCACCCGGAACAGGAATCCGAACAGGCCGAAGAAGCCGCCGAACCCGAAACCATGCCCGAACAGCATGCTACCCAAGCCCACGCCCAGCAGACCACCGAGCAAACCGGACCCGAACCCGCCGAAGCCGAAGCCCGGCCGATATCCCGGCGTCGCATAATTGGACCCGTAGGACGGTGATGGCGCCGACGGCGTCACACTGCGTTGCATTGGCTGTGCCGAATTGGGCGCGGTGCGGGTCGCCGGTGGCGCGGAATAGGTGAAGCCCCCACGGCTGCCGAACGACCCGCCGGCGCCGGCGCGCGCATCAGCCAGACCAGGCGCGAGTGCCAGCGATAGCGCGGCAATGGCGGCAAGCAGCGCGGACGAGCGCATACGTATGTCTCTCATTTATGTGACAGCATGGCGATATGGTGATTCCCAGGCTTTCCCGACAGGGGTGCGTTCAGGCCCCCGCCATCGTCATCCCGTCCACCCGCACGGTCGGCGCATCTGTTCCGCGCCGGAACACGAGATCATTTGCCGGGGTGACGTGGGCGAACATGTCGATCAGGTTTCCTGCGATGGTGATCTCTGCCACCGGCTCGGCGATCGCGCCGTCGCGGATCATGAACCCGGCCGCGCCACGGCTGTAGTCGCCGGTCACGCCGTTGACGCCCATGCCGATCAGTTCGGTGACGTAAAGTCCGAGTGTGATGTCGGCCATCAGCGCCGACGGGGTCAGCGAACCGGCGGCCATATAGAAGTTGCTGACCGAGGGCGACGGCGGACCGCCGGTGCCGCGAACCGCATGGCCCTTGGTGGTCAATCCGAGTTGCCGGGCCGATCGGCTGTCGAGCAGCCAGGTCGTCAGCACACCGTCCTCGATCACGGCGAGGGCCGAGGTCGGGGTTCCCTCGCCGTCAAATACACGGGACCGAAGGCCGCGAATGCGGCGCGGATCGTCATGCACCACGATGCTGGAGGGAAAGACTCGCTGGCCGAGCTTGTCCTTGAGGAAAGACGTGCCGCGGGCGATTCCTGCCCCGTTGATGGCTCCCGCCAAGTGACCCAGCAGACTGCCGGCCACACGCGGATCATAGACGATCGGCAGTTTCGCTGTCGCCGGCCGTTGCGGGTTCAGCCGTGCCACCGCGCGTTCCCCGGCACTGTGGCCAATCCTGGCCGGATCATCGAGGTCGGCCAGATGCACGGTCGAATGATAGTCGAAGTCGCGCTGCATGCCCGTGCCGGCGCCGGCCAGTGCAGAGGCGGAAACCGAGTGGCTGGTGCGCACGATCCGTCCGGCAAAGCCGGCCGAGGTGACCAGCACGGCCTCGGTACGGCCGAATCCGGCTCCTGCGCCCTCTGAATTCGTCACTCCGGAAACCGCCAGGGCCGCATCCTCTGCTGCCGATGCACGATCCGTCAGCGCCGCGACCTCCGGCTCGGTCGGATCTTCCAAATCCAGCATCGGCGGATCAGGAGGCGCCGCAGTGTCGGCGAGCCCGGAAAATGGATCGTCTGGGACCACACGGGCCATCGCGACGGCACGCTCTGCAAGCTGCGCGAATCCGGCAGGATCGACGGCGCTGGACGATACGATCGCGGCTTTTTGCCCGACGAAGACGCGAAGGCCGAGGTCCCGCCCTTCGGACCGCTCGACATGCTCGGTGCTGCCGAGCCGGCGCTGCACCGAGAGCGACGTACCGGCGATGAGCACAGCGTCGGCGGCATCGGCACCGGCGGCGCGAGCGCGGGTGATCAGGTCGTGAAGCAGGTCAGTGTAACTGGGCTGGGTCATGAGATTGCCGGCCGGGCGTATCGAAATCGAGTCGGATACATGCAGTCCGTCATGCCCGGGCTTGGCCCGGGCACCCACGTCTTCGAGCCGTGCAGAGCAGTCGTGGATGGCCAGCCTTCGCCGGCCATGACGGCAACGAGAGTGCCGACACTGCCGCGCCGGACGCCAAACTGTGGCTTTTC